>JAPOVO010000139.1 GCA_026708165.1 Chloroflexota bacterium
GGATGGATGCCGTTCGGCGCAAGCGAGCCGCAATGGGGCGCGCGCTGGAGTGGCTCGATTCGGCGCGGGTGCGGCCGTCTGACGACCTGAAGGCGGAGCTGAACGCCATCGACTCGCGGCCGACCACCCAGACGGCGCCGGCCAGGGATCTCCTCAGGAGGCCGGGCATGAAGTTGAACGTGCTCAGGCGGCTGACCGGCATCGAGCCGGTCGAACCGGACATTGCCGAGCAGGTTGAGCTTCAAATCAAGTACCGCAGCTACATCGATCAGCAGAATCAGATGGTCGAGCGGGCGCGCAAGATGGAGGGCGCTTCGATTCCGGACGATTTCGACTTCAGTCAGATAACCGGATTGCGAACCGAGGCCCGGCACAAGCTGGAGCGAATGCGCCCCGCGACGCTGGGCTAGGCCTCAGGAGTGGGCGGCGTTACTCCAGCCGACGTTTCGGTGCTGATGGTCCACCTCAAGCGCGCCAGAGAGGCCGCTCCGGCGTAACCCCGCCGCCGTGCCCTGGGAGGCCAGCCGCCTCGATCAGTCGGTCAGCGCGAACTCGTCGAGTCCCGCGCCCGGATTCTGAAGCTGGAAACGGGCGCTGGCGGCAACCCCTTCGGCGGCAAGATCGATCTGGACCGTCGCCTCAGGCTCCGCGATCAGCATCTCGGGGTTGAGCAGTCCCTCCAGGATTGTGACTTCCAGGCCGTAGCCATTGCTTTCCCCGGCGACCTTCGCCGCAACGAGCAAAAGCAACGACTCTCCCGCCGCCAGGGTGGGCTCTATCTGCCGCGTGTAGTCGGTTTCCGGCAGCCCGGAGTAACCTTCCCGTACCCAAATCCCTGCGACCGGCTGTGGCAGCAGCGCCCGCTTTGTGTCGGGATGTATATATCTGACAAGCGCCGCGACGTTCTCCGCGGTCCGGTTGGGCGGCGGACCTATGGCAAGTCCTAGAACGGGTAACGCCGGTGCTTCGGCCTTTACCCGAACGGAAAGCAGCCGGATATCCGCGGCGCTGCCGGAGTTCGCGGGAACAGTGATGGTCGGGCCGACGCCAAGCGAGAGCTTGGGATAGCGTTCCCCCTGTCGCACGGAAGCCCGCTTGTTGGGGTTGCCTACTTCCAGTTTGGCGAATTGCAGCTTTTCACCCCTCCTGTGCCAAAGGCGCCTGTGTCGATCGAAATCGTACCTGAGACAGTAGCGGTTTTGTCACAAGGATTCCAGCATCGGCGGCAATGCAGTCAGCTCGGTCAGGTCAACGGGGTCGGGCGAGGGGATCGGAGAGTCGGGCCTCTGGATACGAAAGGCGGTAATGCCAGTTGCCCTCGCCGTGGTCACGGCAGGGGCGTTGTCGTCTATCAACATGACCTCGCCGGCTGCCAGACCCTCACGCTCAAGGAGTCTCATCCAATACTCCGGCGCATCCTTCTGCGTTCCTAACATCCCGGAATAGTAGACGACGTCCAGGTAACTGCTGAGTCCCACCATCTCCAGGTCGCTGGAAGGGTCGTGCCAGCGTCCGGTCGCGATACCAATCCGAAGCCCGCAGGCTCGGATCTCTTTGACCGTCGCAATTGCGTCGCCATAGGCATCGACCGATTTCGTCGCCTCGAACCGCCGCATGATTATCTCGGCCATCCGGGCGTCGTCCTGCTCGATCCCGACCAGTTTCAGGGTATGGCCGGCGCAGTGGAGGTAAGCGTCACGGTCGGTGGGGAATTCGAAACCGCGCGTCAGATAGAGGTCCCAGGACTCCATGTAGGCGCGTTCGAGCTCGTTGAAGTCCACTTTGAAGCCGTGTTGGGAAATCACCTCGGCGTATACGGGAATGGGGTCAAGCCTGAGCCGGAGCAGCGTGTGGTCCATGTCGAACAGACACAGCTTCACTTTGCTCGGCCGTCCGCGGTGCTCACGTCGACTCAGATCGATTAGTCCGCTGGAGACCCGTTTTGGGGAGCGACCGTCTCCCGCCCGTCACCGGAGACCGCCAGCCCAGCAACTTCCTCGCCCTCGTTCAATCGCATCAGGATCATCCCTTTGGCGTAGCGCTGCATGGGCCTGACCTCACCGAGGCTCAACCGGATGAGGCGGCCGATAGTCGACAGAAGGAGGATGTCCTCCCCCGGATCGGATATGACCCGGGCCGCTACCACGTGGCCGGTCTTTTCTGAGAGATTGATCGCTTTCATGCCAAAGCCGCCCCGGCCCTGCGATCGAAACTCGGTCAGGGGCATTTTCTTGCCGTAGCCCTCATTGGTGACGACCAGCAAATAGCCTCCCTCTTGGGTGAGGTCCATCGATACCACTTCGTCGTCTTCGCGGAGTCGCATCGCGCGCACGCCTCCGCTGGTGCGCCCGCTGCTGCGGACACCGTCTTCGTGAAAGTGGATCGCCATGCCCAGCCGGGTGACGAACATCACCCCGTTATCGCCGTTCGACAGCCGGACCCATCCCAACTCGTCCTTGGGCTTCAGGTTCATGGTCTGAATGCCATTGGACCGCACCGAGGCGTATCGAGTGAGCGCGGTCCGCTTGACGTCTCCCCTCCGCGTGCCCATCAGGAGGTGCTCGCCGGCCTCGAAATTCGGGAACGCAATGGGCGCCGTGACTCGCTCGCGGCGTTCGAGCGGGAGAAGGTTGACCATCGCCACGCCGCGCGCTTCGCGGCTCATGCGCGGAAGGTCGTAGCACCTGAGCTTGAACACGCGACCGCGGTTGGTGAACGCGAGTATGTGATCGTGGCTCTTGGTGACGAGGAAGTGTCGAATCTCGTCGTCCTTAACAACCAGTCCTCGAATCCCCTTGCCGCCCCGGCCCTGGATACGGAAGGTATCCGTGGGCTGACGCTTGGCATATCCCCGGCGAGTAATGGTCACGACGCAATCTTCGTCAGGAATCAGGTCCTCGTCGGTAAGATCGCCCGTGATGTTGACTATTCGCGTACGCCGAGCGTCGCCAAACCGCTCGCGAAGCTCAAGCGTTTCGTCGCGGATGACGCCGTGAACAATGCTCATGTCGGCGAGCAACGCCTCCAGCTCGGCTATCCGCATTCGAAGCTCCGCCAACTCGTCCCGGAGCTTCTGAGCTTCGAGCGCGACGAGCCGGCGCAACTGCATGTCGAGAATCGCGTTGGCCTGAATCTCGCTTAAATCGAACCGCTCCATCAGCGCCGCGCGGGCGTCGTCTGTGGTCTCGGACGCCCGGATGATCGCAACCACCTCGTCGATGTTGTCGAGGGCGGTGAGAAAACCCTCCAGCACGTGCGCGCGGTCGAGGGCGCGCAATAGATCGAACCGGGCGCGCCTGGTTACGACCTCCTCCCGATGCTTGATGAACTCCTGCAGCGCCTGCCGCAGGCTGACCGTCTGCGGCTGACCGTCGACCAGGGTCGTCATATTGACGCCGAACGTAGTTTGCAGCGCAGTGTGCTTGTACAACTGGTTGAGGACCTTGGTTGGATAGGCGTCGCGGCGCAGTTCGATGACGAGCCGCATTCCTTCACGGTCGCTCTCGTCCCTGATATCGCTTATGCCCTCGATGGTCTTGGATCTGACCAGAGTGGCGATCTTCTCGGTCAGTTTGGCCTTGTTGACCTGGTAGGGAAGCTCGCTGACGACCAGTAAGTTGCGGCCCTCTCGCGATTCTTCAGGGTTAACCAGAGCACGGACCAGAATGCGGCCGCGGCCAGTGCCGTAGGCCGAGCGAATCCCCTCTGCGCTGATGATCGCGCCGGTCGGGAAATCCGGTCCGAGCACGATCTTGGAAAGCTCGTCACCGGAAAGGTCGGGATTCTCCAGCAGCGCATTGATCGCGTCGGCTATTTCGCGGAAGTTGTTAGGCGGGATGTTCGTTGCCATCCCGACGGCGATGCCCGATGCGCCGTTTATCAGGAGATTCGGCGCCTTGGCGGGCAGCACGAGCGGCTCCTCCGCCGACGAGTCGAAGTTTTCGACGAAGTCGACGGTGTCCCGGTCGATGTCGGCCAGCATTTCCTCGGCGAGCCTCGACAGGCGCGCCTCCGTATAGCGCATGGCCGCGGGCGGGTCGCCATCCACCGAGCCGAAGTTCCCCTGGCCTTCCACCGGCATGTAGCGCAGGCTGAACGGCTGTGCCATTCGCGCGAGCCCGTCGTAGATCGCCGCCTCGCCGTGGGGATGGTATTTGCCCATCGTCTCGCCGACGATGCGGGCGCACTTTCGAAATTGCGAGTTGGAACGCGCGCCGAGGTCTTGCATGGCGTAAAGGATTCGCCTTTGAACGGGCTTCAGGCCGTCTCGGACGTCCGGTATGGCCCGCGAGACGATCGTGCTCATGGCGTAGTCCAGGTACGCCTCGCCCATTTCGGTTTCGAGGGCTATCGGTTCAATTCGGCCCGTGAGGTCCTCTTCCAAGCCCCTTACTCCTCGTGTCCCATCGAAAAAGCGCGAAAAACAAACGGTTTCCGGGGGTCACTCATCGGCAACGAAGTCGCCGCTCGATCCGCCCGTTTTCCGTAATAGCCGTATGTTGCCTATGCACATCGACTTATCAACCGCCTTGCACATGTCGTACAACGTCAGCGCGGCGACGCTGACCGCGGTCAGCGCTTCCATTTCCACGCCGGTGCGCGCGAATGTTTTTGCCGTCGCCGTGATTTCGACTCTGGATTCTTCCCGATCGGGAGAGAGATCCACGGCTACCGATTCGAGCGGCAGCTGGTGACACAGGGGAATGAGGTCCCACGTCCGCTTGGCCGCCGAAATTCCGGCGATCTGAGCTACCGATAAGACGTCGCCCTTTTTGAGTGCGGTGGGGCCGCCCCGGTTCTGCGCGGTGATCATCTCCAGCGTTTCGGGCTTGACGCGGACCTCACCCGATGCGGTCGCCTGGCGGACCGACGGCCGCTTGGCGCTTACGTCGACCATGCGCGGTCGACCGGCGTCGTCCAGATGGGTGAGCGTCACTGGAGCTGCGGAGCCAAAAGGTCCGAATCGCAGCCCCCTAAGGGGGAAGCTCCAAGGAAATTATCATCGCTTGATTTTACCAATAAACTGGATGCGAGGACTTCCCGGCGCGGGCCGCGATCGCGGAGCGAAACGAGCCTGCGGGGGCCGGTGGTCGGTTCGCAGATAAAATTCCATATAGGTCGGCTGCGGGACCGCAAAAAACCGAGCCTCGATCGTCGGAATAGACAGAGGTGAGCATCTTGGGTGATTCGAGGTGGGCAAACCGGGGACAGGGCGTGGCGGGTTACGCGCTCGTAATCGCGTCGTTCATTATTACGCTGATCGCCATCATCACCCTGATCGGAGACAGCGTGTCGAACGCGCTGCAGAACATCATTGACGCGCTCCCGCTGCCCTCGTAGCGTGACCGGCTTCCCTGGAGCTGTTCGTTGTTCGTAGCAAGACACGGCCCGCGCAGACCGGCGACGTCCGGCAGCGTGTCGGAACCGGCGCGGAGCAGGCGATTTCCACACATCTCGACCAGGACCCGCACGGTTCGAGTCGGCCTGGCTTTTCGGTCGGGCAGCCGCGGGCGGTCCAGAGGGCCTGGTGGATCGGGAAGCTCGAGGCGCTGGCTGTTCGGCGGCGGCAAAAAAGGGTCGATCCTCAAACAATACGGCCGCAATTTGACCGCGCAAGCGAGAAAGGGCGCGATGGACCCGGTGATCGGCCGCGAAGCCGAGATGAACCGGATGATCGAAATCCTGATGAGAAGGACGAAGAACAACCCGATACTGGTCGGCTCGGCAGGGGTTGGAAAGACCGCCGTGGTCGAGGGGTTGGCGCAGCGGATAGCGCGGGGCGAAGTGCCGGCGGGCCTCAAGGACAAGCAGATTGTTTCGCTCAGCTTGCCGTCGATGATCGCGGGCACCAAGTACCGCGGCGAGTTCGAAGAGCGGATTCAGCGGCTAATCAAGGAGGTGCGGGAGGCGGGAAACGTAGTGCTCTTCGTGGACGAGGTCCACATGGTCCTGGGAGCGGGCGGCGCCGTCGGCGCGCTCGACGCGGCGAATCTGTTGAAACCCGTGCTCGCCAGAGGACAGCTCAAGATGATCGGCGCCACGACCTGGGAGGAATACCGGCGGTATTTCTCCAACGACAAAACGCTGTACAGACGCTTCCAGCCGGTGGACGTTGAGGAACCTACCGCCGAGGACGCCGTGCGGATTTTGATGGGACTGCGCGACAAATACGAAGAATTCCACGGCCTCGCCATCGACGACGACGCATTGGAGGCCGCGGTCACATTATCCAAACGATTCATCAGCAGCCGGTTTCTGCCCGACAAGGCGATTGACCTGATGGACGAATCGATGGCGAAGGCCAAGGTCAGACGTCTAATGCCGCCCGAGCGTATCCGGGAGCTGCGCCGTCGGCTCGATGAGATTCGGAGCGAGCGGGAAGCATTGCCGGACGACGCGGAATCGGAGGAGATACTCACCGTCGCTTCCAGGGAGGCTGACGTTCGCGAGGAGCTGTTGATCGAAAGGCGGAAGTGGCACGCCGAATTGCGGCAAACCCGTGAATCGATCACCGCCGACCAGGTCGCCGACGTGATCGCCCAGTGGACGGGCATTCCCATCGCAAACCTCAAGCAAGGCGACAAGGAGCGTTTTCGTGGAATGGAGGAGGCGCTCGCCCGCAGCATCGTGGGACAGGACGAGGTATTGGGCGAGCTGTCCAGATCGCTGCGGCGGGCGGCGGCTGGACTGAAAGACACGGCCAGACCCATCGGGGTATTCCTATTCGTGGGATCTAGCGGAGTCGGTAAGACGGAGACGGCGACGGCACTGGCGGAGTTTGTGCTGGGCAGCGCCGACAAGCTCGTCCGTATCGACATGAGCGAATACAGCGAACCCTATACGACGGCTCGGCTGATAGGAGCGCCGCCCGGATACATCGGTCACGACGATCCGGGTCAGCTAACGGAGGCGGTGAGGCGGGAGCCGTACACGGTGGTTTTGTTCGACGAAATCGACAAGGCGCATCCCGCCGTCCGCGCCATCCTGCTGCAAGTCATGGAAGACGGCCAGCTTACCGATTCCACGGGCAAGCACGTGGACTTCCGCAACACTATCTTGATTCTGACCTCGAACGCGGCCAACAACGCCGCCGCGTCGATAGGATTCGGGTCTTCAAACGCTCCCAGGGAGTTCAATCAAAGCGCGAAAGACAGACTCCTGGCGCGAGTGCGGCGGGAGCTTCCCGCGGAATTCATCAACCGGCTCGACCGTTTGATGGCGTTCAAGCCTCTCGAAGAAGCCGACTTTCGGGAGATCGGGAGGCGGATGCTATCTGGCGTCGCCGCCAGGGCTCGGGACAAGGACGCCGAGCTCTCGTTCAAGGGCGAGGTCCTCGAAGAGCTTGTCCGCCGGACCCTGAAGGCAAACGACGGGGCCCGGCCGCTCCGGCTGATGATCGAAGTCGAGATCGAACAACCGCTCGCGAACGTGCTGATCGAGAGCACGGCGCCGGGATCGATCATCGAGGCCGTTTGTGAGGACGGCGAAATAAAACTGCAAGCACTAGATGCCGAAGGAGCCGTCGATGAAGGTGTGGCTTCGACGGGCTAGCGGTCCGACCCTCGAGTTCCTGTTTCCGCCGGTTTGTCCGGGATGCGGGCGGTTGGGATACCCGATTTGTCCACACTGCCGAGCCGAAATAGTTCCGATAACAGGTTCCGATTGCAGGATTTGCAACCGTCTACTTGATTTTGCCGACATCTGCGGCAGATGCAACGCCGCACGCCACAGTCTCGGACGCGTCTACGCCGCGGCCGTTTACTCCAGCCCCATACGGGAAGCCATAACCCGGTTCAAGTACGACAACCACCGTTTCCTTGCCGAAACGCTCGGCGAGTTACTGGCCAGAAGGCTTCGCGGGGAGTCGCTCGACGGCTTCAGGGTGGTGCCGGTACCCCTGCACCGCAACAGGCAAAAGTCAAGAGGATACAACCAGAGCGCACTTCTCGGCAGACGCATATCCGAACAGTTGGGGCTTCGATACGAGCCGGATGGGCTGGAACGCGTACGGGATACAGGTCCCCAGGTCGGTCGAAACGTGAATGAGCGCCTAGCCAATGTACGCGGCGCTTTCGGCGCCGGCTCGGCTGACCTTCAGGGCAGAGATGTCTTGCTTGTGGACGACCTCTCGACGACAGGAGCAACGCTCGAAGCCTGCGCGAAAGCGGCTCGGAAGGCCGGCGCTTCTTCCGTCAGGGCGGCGGTCGTGGCACGCGGATGATGCAAGAGAAGTCGGTCAGTTGGGGGGATTTTCGTTAGGCTTGGTTCCCATTTTGGTCTCAAGTTACGTATATTCGACTACGTTGGGGATTCGATTGCGGCCAAGAGGAAGGTGTTTCGCATCGGATACCGGGAGGAATCAGATCTGAACTCGCGTGGTCCCGCGCTCAAGAGTCCGCTCTACAGCCCCGGGCGCGGCGGCGATCCGTAAATGAAAAAGATATTGCGCAGACGCGGGCGGGCGGGGCGTGGCCAGCCCGACGATCTGTGGATCAAGTGCCGGAAGTGCGGCCACATGAGCTACCGGCGCGAGTTCGTGGTTTCTCTGAAAGTCTGTCAAAAGTGCGGGCTGCACGAGCGCCTGACGGCCCACGAGCGGCTCGAGATGCTCGTCGACTCCATGGACGACTTTCAGCAAATCGCACCCGACATGGTCTCCACCGACCCGTTGGGCTTCGTCCGTGGGAACCTGACTTACGACGATCATCTAAAGCGGTATCGCGACTCGACCGGACTGCGGGAAGCGGTCATATGCGGGCTTGGCGCGATGGATGGCCGCCCGGTGTCGATCGCGGTAATCGACTTTCGATTTCTGGGGGCGTCCATGGGCTCCGTGGTCGGCGAGAAAATCACGCTGGCCATCGAGCTGGCGACCGAACGCCGCCTGCCGCTGGTAATCGTGTCCTGCTCGGGCGGCGCCCGGATGCAGGAGGGGATGCTGTCGCTGATGCAGATGGCCAAGACTTCCGCCGCCCTGAGCCGATTCCACGCGGCCGGCTTGTGTTACCTGTCGGTGATGACAGATCCGACACTGGCAGGCGTCACCGCGAGTTTCGCATCGCTGGCCGACGTTGTAATCGCCGAGCCAGGAGCGACGGTCGGTTTCACCGGCAGACGGCTGATCGAACAGATCGTCAAGCAGAAGCTGCCCGAGAACGCACAGAGCGCCGAGTTCATGCAGGAGCATGGAATGATCGACCTGGTGATCGAGCGGCGGGCGTTGAGGGGCATGATCATCAAGCTGTTCGATATCTTCCTGGGGCCGGACGAGCGGTCGGACCGGGTCAACGAAGTTGAAGAGATCCAGGTGAAGATCAGACCGGCCGCATCCACCACCAAGACATAGATGGCCGTTCTCTCGTTCGAGAAAGACCTGGACAAGCTCCGCGGCGAAATTGATAAAGTCAAGGAGTCCGGCACTTCCGATGGCGGGGGCGCCGGGCGGCTGGCGGACCTGGAAGACAAACTCGAGCAGAGCACCTTGCAGGTGTTTTCTGCACTCAGCGCGTGGGACCGGGTTCAGCTGGCCAGGCATCCCGACCGGCCGCATACGCTGGACTACATCGACCACATATTCTCCGATTTCATCGAGCTGCACGGCGACAGGCATTTTGGCGACGACGCGGCCATAGTCGGAGGCCCGGCCAAGTTCAACGGCCAGCGGGTAATGGTCGTGGGGCATCAAAAAGGCCGCGGGACTCGCGACAGCGTAAAGCGCAATTTCGGTATGGCGAGCCCGGAGGGATTCCGCAAGGGTTTGCGTCTAATGCGGCAGGCGGAGAAGTTCGGTCTGCCGGTCATCACGTTCGTCGACATTCCTGGCGCAAGCCCCGTGCTGGAAGCCGAGGAGCGCGGACAGGCCTGGGCCATAGCCGACAATCTCCTGGGCATGATCGAGCTGCGAGTTCCCATCATCGTCGCGGTGACGGGCGAGGGGGGCAGCGGTGGAGCGCTTGCGCTCGGAATCGGCGACCGCGTCCTGATTCAGGAATACGGCGTCTACTCCGTGGCCTCTCCCCAGGGCTGCGCCAGCATCGTGTGGCGGGACCACAAGTTCGCGCCCGAGGCCGCCGAGGCTTTGAAGCTGACTCCAACCGACCTGCTCAAGCTCGGAGTCGTCGACCGCATCGTGCGCGAACCGCTGGGGGGCGCGCACCGAGACTACGCCAGGGCCGCCGAGATCCTGGCCGAGGATATCGGCGAGGAGCTGAACGCCGTGTCCAAGATATCAACCGATGAACTGATAGCCGGCCGGTATCGGAAATACAGGGAGATGGGCCGCGACGTCGTCGATATCCTCGCGACCAACGAGTCAAATGCCGAACCGCGCCCGAAGGTCCGGGAAGGTAAGTCCCGCTAGAAGAAGATCTCGGCGACCTCGTAGAGGTCCAGGTCGAGCTTCCGGTTGCCGGCGGTCGCCTCATCCAGCGATACGCGCACTATCTGGGATCCTTGAAGCGCAGGCATGAAGCCCCACTGCTTATCCCGGACCATGTCCGCCGCTGAGACGCCAAGGCGGGTGGCGAGCACACGGTCGAATACGGACGGCGGCCCACCGCGCTGAACGTGCCCCAGCACGGTGACTCTTGACTCCATCCCCGATTCGCGCTCTATCGCCTCGGCCAGGCGCTGGCCTATCTGCTTGGTGCCCAGTAGCTGGTGACCGAATTCGTCACGCGCGTCCAGGTCAGGCTCGATCAGCTCCAAGCCGTCGACGATAGCGCCCTCGGCCACGACGATGATGCTGAAACTCCGCCCGGCTTCCTGCCGGCGTTCGAGGTGCGCGATGAGATTTGAACGGCACATGCGCGTTTCGGGAACGATGATGAAGTCAGCCCCGCCGGCCAGCCCTCCTATGGCTGCTACCCATCCGGCATGCCGTCCCATCACTTCGACGACCATCGCCCGGTGATGCGAGGCGGCGGTCGTATGCAAGTAGTCAAGCGCTTCCATCACGCGGGTTACGGCGGAGTCGAACCCGATGCAGTAATCGGTCCCCTGCACGTCGTTGTCCATCGTCTTCGGTAGGCCGACCACAGGTTTTCCCTCTTTCGCCAGGGCATGCGCCACACTCAGAGTGTCGTCGCCGCCGATGGCTACCAAGGCCTCCAGACCCAGCTCGTCGAATACTGATCTGACCTTGTCGAATGACTCATCCGATTTGCGCGGATCGGTCCTGGAGGTGCCAAGCATGGTCCCGCCCTGCTGCAATATGCCCGACACGGATCGCCAGCCGAGGTCGATGCAATTACGCTCGACAACTCCCGCCCATCCATTTCGGAAACCAATCACGCGCCAGCCGTACATCATGCCGCGCCGCGCGACAGCTCGGATCGCCGCGTTGAGACCGGGGCAATCCCCACCGCCGGTAAGGATTCCTACAGTGGCCCCATCACATTCGCCCTGGCTGTTTTCCTGATCCGCCATCTCTGGTACTCCTCCGGCGGGCGATCAGAGAGATTGACTCGGTAAGCTCCCCGTCGTACCGTCCAATTTAATTCCGCTCACCTCAACTCCGCGCCTGAAGCATAGTTCCGCTTTGCCTGGCGCATGAAAGGCTTGGTGACATAGTTTCGTGCAAAAGCTCGCTTTTTACACGTTCGCGGCGGCACTGGGGCTGGTCGGACATAGCGCGGCGGCGGCGCGGCGAATGGTGATCGAAAGTCTGGTCGTCCCCGTATCCGATCTTGAGGAGCTCCACGGGCTGCGCATCCTACACATTTCGGATACCCACGTCTCCAGCGAAACCGACTGGGTTTTGCCGATGATTGGCAGTCTGGCGGACATTGAAGCCGACCTCATAGTCGTGACGGGAGACGTGATTTCGAACACCAGAGGCTTGCCCGCGGCGGCCGCGGCAATTGGATCGCTAAGGTCTCCCCTTGGCACTTACGTCGTCCCCGGCAATCACGATCACTGGGCCGGCAGGCACTTACATCGAATCTCGGGGGAGATTGGCGCGTTTCTGTCGCCGCGGCGCTACGTCGACGAGTTCGCGAGGCATGGAGTGAAGGTCCTGATGAACGAGGCGATTTCAATCACGTTCAGGGATAGCCAAATCAACCTCGTTGGCCTGGACGACCCGTACCTTGGACTCAGCGATCCGGGGAAGGCGTTCCGCGGTTTGTCCGATGATCGACCGAACATCGTTCTGGGCCATTCGCCCGACGGCGCCGAGCTGATCAGAGATCGAGGATGCGACCTGTATTTGTGCGGTCACACGCACGGAGGGCAGATTCTGGGACCGGCGGGGCTGCCTCCGCGGCAGACAAATACCACTTATCCCCTGCCGGCGACCTACGGCCTGATGGTCCACAGGGGAGTGCTCACGCACGTCTCCGCCGGGCTGGGAACGGCGGTCGTTCCGCTGCGGTTCAACTGCCCGCCGCGTGCGACGCTATTGACGATGCGCCACATCGACGGGAACAACCGCGAGACCAGGTGACGATTGCCCGGACAAGAATTGGCCGCCGGAGCGGTTTGAACTCTTGAGCGCCCGTCCAGTGGGCCCGCCGTCCCTCGATTTGCCGCCGATACAATTCGTTCCCGGACGCGCATATCGACTTCGGAGTTGGAATTGGTAAGACCGGTCGGAATCGAGACGGAATACGGTCTCAATTGCGACGGATTCACCAGCGAGGTCGATTTTGCTTTCGAGGCCTCGACGATAGTCCGCGCCGCGGCTGTGGAGCCGTCGTTTCGAGGCTGGGACTACACGAACGAAGACGCGCGGCTCGACATGCGCGGCGAGCGGGTGAAGAGCCTGGCGCGCGATCCTAACGACCTTAGAGACTCGAACGCGCGCAGCCGCAAGCTGTCCAGCAAGGAGCTTCTGGCGGATACTGTCCTCCCGAACGGGGCCAGGTTCTATAACGACCACAACCACCCGGAATATTGCACCGACGTGTGTGTTTCGCTGAAAGAGCTCGTCGCCCAGGACAAGGCGGGCGAGGCCATTCTGCTGGCGTGCCAGAAGGCCAGAAACGCCTCGACCGACGAGGGACACGTCCTCGTCGTAAAGAACAACACCGACTACCACGGACGGTCCTACGGCACGCACGAAAACTATCTGGTGGCCCGCTCGATACGGTTCGACGATCTCGTCGCTGCGGTCGTTCCCTTCCTCGTGGCGAGACAGATCATCGTGGGCGCCGGCAAGGTCGGTTCCGAGGGACCGTCGCCGGGACGGGTCGAGTTCCAGATAAGCCAGCGGGCTGACTTCTTTGAGGAAGTTGTCGGGATAAACACCACGGCCCGCCGCCCGATATTCAACACCCGCGACGAGCCGCACGCCGACAACCTCAAGTACCGGCGGCTCCACGTCATCGCCGGCGACGCCAACCGGTCCGAGTACGCCACCGCTCTGAAAGCGGGCATGACCGGCCTTGTTCTGGACGCTATCGAGGAAGGCCGCAGGTTCCACTGCACGCTGAAGCACCCGGTCGAAGCCGTGCGGGCGATATCGCGTGACCCCGACCTGAACGCAACCGTGCAGCTGAAAGACCGTCGCAAGCTGACCGCCCTCGACATCCTTGAGTCCTACCTGGATATCCTGGAGAACCGCGGCTCGGACGACGAAGTGGGACGTTGGGTTCTCCAGCAATGGCGCGAGCTACTGGACCTCCTTAGGACACGGCCCGACGCAACAGCCGACCGGTTGGATTGGACCGCGAAGCGCATGCTCTATCGGGAAATCGAGTCCTTCCAGGGGCCGCTGGATAAATCGGACCGGCAGCGGCTCGATCTGTCTTACCATCTGGTCGATCCGGACATTAGTCTTTACGACTCTCTGGTCGACGGTGGGCGTATGCGGCGTTTGCTGGACGATGAAGACGTAAACTCAGCAATCATGAATCCACCGACCGAAACCCGGGCGGCAGTGAGAGGAGCGCTGCTGAGACGCTTTGGAGCGCTGATAACGGCGATGGAGTGGGACTCCGTCACGCTCTCGGCGTCAGGACAGGAGCTGCGGCTGTCGTTGAGCGAGATCGAGGGAGCCGAAATTCGTAGACTTGAATCAATCGTCAACCGGGCGGAAAGCGTGGAGGATATGCTGGGAATGCTGGGAGGTGGAAGGATTGCCTAACGGAGAATGGGGCGCGTCGAGGGCCATGCCGCCGCTGATGGAGACGGAGACTCCCGTCAAACCGACGGAGACTCCGGCAAAGCCTAAGGAAGGCGACGATCTCGACGAGCGAGTGAAGCGGATAATCCGTGAGATTCCTGGTCCGACCCCGCAACCGGGCGGCGAGTAAACCCAACCGGGAGCTTCGACCAGTCTGATGCGGGGCGCCTTATTTGGGACCGAAACGGAATTTGCGAGCGCGGGCGAGTATCAGCCCGCCCACGCCGCCATAATCGTAAAGAACCAGGTCTTCAGCACGGGTGAATTCGGAATAATCGACCCGGCTCCGCGAGAGTGGGGCGAGACTCCCGGCAACGGCGGATTCCTGTTCAACGGCGGCCGGCTGTATATCGACTCCGGCCACCTCGAGTACGCGACGCCCGAGTGCCGCACCCTTCGCGGGATAGTTGCGCACGAGATGGCGGGCGAGCGGGTCGTGCTCCAGGCCCTCGATCAGCTCGACAGCCGATCAAAAGCCTTCTTTATCAAGAACAACGCCGACTATTTCGGCAACACCTACGGCTATCACGAAAACTACTGTCTGGCGGCAAACCCACGGCGGCCCGAGGTCGTCGGCACGCTGATGCCATTCCTCGTCACGCGTCAAATTTTCGCCGGAGCCGGGCTGCTTTACAGGTATGGTCCCGGCTCGGACTACGAGTACCAGATCGCGCAGCGCAGCGCGTTCGTGGAAGTAGACCAAAGCAGTCGCGTGCGGTTCGGCGGCCGCCCCATCATCAACCTGCGCGACGAACCGCTGGGGGCCCGCCGGCGTCTTCACGTCATAGTCGGCGACGCCAACAGATCGGAGTTCGCCACCGCGCTCAAGATCGGTACCACAGCACTAGTCGCACAACTTGCCGACGGCGGCTGGTCGCCGGGAATCGAGCTGATTAATCCCGTGCAGGCCATGCGTGCCATCGCCAAGCAAACGGAGGGGCCGTGGCTGGCATTCACGCTCGAACACGGCGCTGTGCCGGCGGTTGCGGTCCAGCGGATGTACCTCGACGAGGCGAAGCGGCGCTTTGCCGGACGCGACGAGGACACTGACTGGACTCTTGCGAACTGGGCGCGCGTTCTGACCGGGCTGGAAGAAGATCCCAAGCGGCTTCGAGGTCAGGTGGACTGGGTGTCGAAGCTGGAGGTGCTGGAGTCGTTCGCCGACGGCTCACCGTCGGGCTGGGGCGACGACGACCTCTGCAAAGTGGAGCTTGCCTATCACCATATCGACCCGGCGGTCAGCCTCTATTCAACGCTGAAAGAGCGCGAGGAGATGGAGATCTTCGTCCCGGCGGGGGCGGTCCTCCAGGCGGTGCAAACTCCGCCCGAAGGCACCAGGGCCTTGGGCAGGTCCAAGGTCGTAAGGCGGTTGTCGGAGCTTGACGCCGAGTCGCTGATTCACTGGAAGAACCTGAGGCAGGGTCTTGGCGAACTGACCCTCTGGGACGAAAACCTCTACCTCGTCTATCAGTACATAGAGGACTGGCGGGACCTGCTGACCACCGGAGCTTGGGACATCGTGCCGTATCTCATCGACTGGAGCGCGATCGCGGTGCGTGGGCAGGTTCTGGAGCTGGCGGACCCGTTCGAGAGATACGAAAGCGAGGCCGGCGAATTCGCGAATAAGCTGCCGGAATTGCTGTCGACCGAGTAGCCGCGACTGTCACAAACGCGACCGCGGCTGCGAGGTTTTGTGGGATTGGTGTTATCGTTTTGCGTTCTGTTGGAAGAAATAGCCGCGGCTCGTCTGGCGCCCCCTCCCCGTTGGGAGTTTTATAGCGCCAGCTCCGATCCGGGAGATGGGACCGGCTCGGTTGATAGGTTGAAAGGTCAGGTTCAGCGGACCACATGACTCGGAGACTCGGTTAGCAGACGTGCATTCGTTGCTGTCGCACACACAACTTCTGGTAGCTGAAGCCGACTTGGCACTGAAGACTGCGGTCTTCAAGATGCATACCGGGAATTTCGGAGGTAGACCTGTGGTCGACGGTGACGGCAAGGTCGTCGGATATCTCGGGTTCTTTGACATGCTCACGGGGACGAGCAGCATGTCTCCAGATGAAGGAGGAAAGGCCTAGGTGTTTGCCGCCGTTGAGGAGACGCAGGGGATAACGCGCTTTGTAACGCTCGACACGGCCATTGCTGCGTCGGCCATTTTTGTAATCACCTACGCCATTATCGCGTCAGAGCGCATTCACAAAACCGTCGCCGCTCTGGCCGGCGCCGCCGTGATGCTCATCTTCGGGCTGATCACGCAGGAGCAGGCTTTCGAGCACGTCGACTGGAACGTCATCTTCCTGCTCTTCGGGATGATGATCATCGCGGGCGCGATGCGCAGATCGGGAGTCTTTCAGTGGCTGGCCATCCAGTCCGCAAAATGGACCCGAGGCGAGCCCGTAAGGCTGATGGCCGTGCTGCTGATCCTGACCGCGATAGCGTCCGCTTTGCTCGACAACGTCACGACCGTCGTGCTTATCGGTCCTATCACGATATTTCTCGCGTCACGGCTTCAGGTCAGCCCTATCCCGTTTTTGATCGCCGAGATTCTGGCCTCGAACATCGGAGGAATGGCTACGCTTATCGGCGACCCTCCGAACCTCATTGTCGGCAGCGCGGCGGGGTTCAGCTTCATCGACTTCCTCAACCACATGCTCCCGGTCTCGCTAGTGCTCATGGTGCTCCTGCTGGTTTACGCAAAGGTGGTCTTTCGAAAATCGATAGATGTCCCGCCAGAGCAGCGACTGGAACTGATGCAAATGGACGCCAAGGCAGCCATCGTGGACCCGGTGCTGGCACGCCGGTCCGTCATCGTTCTCATTGTCACAATTCTCGCGTTCGTCATTCACGGATTCGTCCACCTGGAGCCGGCGACGATAGCCATGGCCGGCGCTGCCCTGCTGATGGTTTGGGGCAGGCTGAGTCCGCACGAGTCGTTTGAAGACGTCGAGTGGGCAGGATTGTTCTTTTTTGTAGGTCTGTTCATCGTCGTCGGAGCGCTGCTGGAGACAGGCGTGGTGGCGACGCTGGCCGATCAGCTTGCCGACTGGACTGGAAACGACCCCCTTATAACTTCGGTAGCGATGGTCTGGTTTGCGGGAATCGCGAGCGGCATCATCGATAACATTCCGCTGGCTGCGGCTATGGTTCCGATCGTTCACGAGCTAAGCGCGGTGATGGACGTGCAGCCGATCTGGTGGTCGCTTGCACTGGGCGCCGATCTCGGAGGAAATCTGACGGCGATCGGCGCGTCCGCGAACGTCATCCTCATCTCGCTGGCCGAACGTGAAGGACACAAGATCACCTTCCGGCAGTTCCTCGTGCATGGGATTCCGGTTACGCTTGTCACCCTGGTGGTCGCCACGTTTTACGTTTGGGGGCGGTACTTTCTGCTTGCCTGAGAAGACCGCTAGAACAAGAGCCGCGCGAGCGCGATAGCTGAAATGCCGCTCCGCGGCGCGCTGGCCACTCCCAAGCGCGAATCGTCTAACGAGGCGGGTGTGATGGACGGGCTGCTATCCGAGCTTAGAGCGGCTCTCGGGTCCGGACAGGTGGTCAACGATCAGGCGTCGCTGGCCGCCTATGAGTACGACGCCTCGCTCGCCCGCAGCCGACCGCAACTCGTCGTCTTTCCCGAATCGACGCTCGAAGTCTCCGAGGTTGTGAAAATATCTCAGGAGTGGGCCACGCCGGTGCTGGCACGCGGAGCGGGTACGGGCCTCAGCGGCGGCGCGGTGCCGATGAGCGGCGGCGCGGTCATTTGCTTTGCACGCATGAACAGGATTATCGAGATCGACGCCCGGAACCGCACGGCGCTGGTCGAGCCGGGCGTCGTCAATGCCGACCTGAGCCTCGCGTCCGAGCGGATGGGGCTCTACTACGCTCCCGATCCTTCGAGCGAGCGTACCTGCACGCTCGGCGGTAACGTTGCCGAGAACTCCGGCGGGGCGCACTGCCTGGCGCACGGGACCACGACCAACTACGTTCTGGGCGTCGAGGTAGTGACCGCCGACGGTTCCGTGTGCTGGCTGGGCTCGGCGCAGGGCGACGCCGCCGGATACGATCTGACGGGGGTTTTCGTGGGTTCCGAAGGCACCTTCGGAATCGTTACCAAAATCCTGCTTCGTCTCCGGCACCGCCCCGAGGCCGTGGAGACGCTGCTCGCAGCCTTTCCCGACGTGCGCTCCGCCGGCGAGGCGGTCTCTCGGGTGATCGCGGCGGGAAGCGTGCCGGTGGCGCTGGAGCTTATGGACGGCACTACGGTCCGTGCGGTCGAGGCCGCCGTCAGACCCGGATTTCCAATAGACGCGGGCGCCGTCCTCCTGGTGGAAGTTGAAGGAATGGAGGACGGGCTTGACGATGAGATCAGGTCCATTCACGAAATTCTCGTCCGGGCGGGTGCGTCGAGCGCCCGCCTGGCCGAAGGATCGGAGGACCGGGCGCGATTGTGGGCCGGGCGCAAGAAGGCGCGAAGCGTTCTGGGGACCCTGGCACCCAACTATTACGTGCACGACGGCGTCGTCCCCCGTACTCAAATCGCCAACGCGCTCGATGCCGCCGTCGCCGCCGGAAACAAATACGGCCTCACGGTGGCGACGTATCTCCACGCCGGGGACGGCAACATCCATCCGAACGTGCTTTTCGATGCGTCGGACAGCGCCGAAGCCGAGCGCGCCGCGCTCGCCGGAGAGGAAATTCTCCGGACATGCGTCGATTTGGGCGGCGCGCTCAGCGGCGAGCACGGCATCGGGGTCGAGAAGCAGGAGTTCATCGAGTGGACATACTCGAACGCCGACCAGTCGGCCATGCGCCGCGTCAAGTCGGCGTTCGACCCAACGGGTCTCCTCAATCCCGGCAAGGTACTCCCCGCCCCCGGCTAAGCCGTCGGCTCGAAGCCGTTCACCGGCAGCCCCCTTGCACGCGCCGTTTGTGTGCGCCTATGCGTGCGATTAGTATGTTGTATTGACTGTCAGGAGATTTGACTAAATTTGACCGACTCACGTTCGGAGGCGCTTCAGGAAGCGGCTCACCAGCTTATGCGCGCCGCGCCGCGGGCGCGGCGGCTGATGGAGCTCCGCGCGCGGGCTAACAGCTCGATTCTGAACATCGGAATCCCGCAATACGCGGTCCTGCGCCATTTTGAGCGCGACGGGCCGGGCTGCATCGCGGACGTGACAGGGAACGCCTTCGCATCCAAGCAGACGCTTTCGCAGCTTATCGACGGTCTCGTCGAGGGCGGACTGCTGAGCCGTTCGAACGACCCAAGCGACCGACGCAAGGTGGCGGTCTCGATCACGGGGAAGGGAGCCCATGCGCTCGCCCGATTCGAGGCCGCGCAAATGGAGCTTTTCGAAAGCCTGCTGGAAGACATACCCGACGACGACTTGCGGAAGCTCGCCGAGGGGCTTGCCGCTCTCAATAGATCGCTCACCGCCGCCCGCCGGCGCGGCGACCTGATGCGAACGGCGCGTTCAGATCTCGGCCAGCTGGAGGCGGCGGTCAGATGATGGGCGGCGGCGCCATGGCCTCTGCCAGGTCGGGCGGAACGGGCGAAATGTCCAGAATGCCGCGCTCCAAGGAGGACCTGCGGATTCTGGGTCGCCTCCTCGCCGTGACGTTCTCTCACCGGCGGTTGGCAATGGCGTCGATAGCGACGCTCCTGGTATCGATGGCGCTCGAGCTCGCGGTGCCGCGACTTATCCAGATAGCCATCGACAGCACGATCGAGGAACGCAGCGTGAGCATTGCGATTGTGCTGGGAGCACTAATCGTAGGCGTGACGGCGTTCAAGGGGGTGTTTACCTTCCTCGCCACGTACCTTGGAGAGGTGCTGAGCCAGAGGACAACCTT
>JAPOVO010000188.1 GCA_026708165.1 Chloroflexota bacterium
CTCGTGCAAGACCCCAAGCGCCGAGCCGTGGTCGATGGTCGCCAGCGGCCCGGTTTCGTAGTGGTGCAGTACGGAGGCGCCATCGGGAATCACAGCGGCTCCGAATTCGCACAGGACGCGGTGCCTCTCCTCGTTGTCCGACTCGATGGCCCTCGCCCGATCTTCCATCGAGGCGAGGATGCCTTCGACGCCCGCGCCTTGCGACTGGCGGGCTGCCCCGCGCATCTCTTCAGCGGCCCAGAAAAGGTTGACCGCCGTCGGCCGCGTCGACCGCACCTGCTCGCAGACGGCGTCGACTCCGCTAAGCAGCGAGTCTTCGTCCGTCGCGCCGAGGTTCCTGGCGCCCAGCAGCACCGCGTAGGCGGCGGTCACGCCGAGCGACGGAGCACCCCTGATGCTCAGGTTCCTGATCGCCTCGCAGACCTGGTCGAGCTCGCGGCACCTGAGCACTTCCTCCGCTTGTGGCAGCCTGGTCTGATCGAGGATGAGGAGCTCGTCGCCTGTCCATTCGAGAACGTTCATTCGTTCAGTCCGCCGTCGTGATGAGGAACTGTGGATGCGGAAGCCCCGCGGTTACAACGGGGCTTTGCGAGTATATTGACCCGGTCGGCCAGTCCACAAACGCCCCATTCGTGTTGCGGGCGCGGCAACAGGGTCGCACGGTTCGGACGGGCGGCTGAGGGCCCGGGACCCCCCCGACCGCCCCAACCCCCCCGGCCACTCTTGCCTCCGGCTAGCGCCTTCATCATCTTGCGCACTTCGCGAAACTGATTGAGCAGCTGGTTTACGTCGCGCGGACTGGTACCGCTTCCACGGGCGATCCGCCGCCGCCGGCTGCCGTTGATGATCTCGGGGTTGGCGCGCTCGTAGGGCGTCATGCTCTGAATGATCGCGGCGACCCGCTTCATCTGATCGCCTTCCAGCGCGTCGGCCACTTCCTGATTGCGGGCGAGCTTTCCCATTCCGGGCATCATGTCGAGCACTTTTGAAAGAGGTCCCATCTTCTTAACCTGCTCGAGCTGCTCCAGAAAATCGTCGAGGCCGAACGAGGCCTTGCGGATCTTCTTTTCGAGCTTGATGGCCGCCTGCTCGTCGATGATCTCCTGGGCCTGCTCGACGAACGTCACCACGTCACCCATCCCCAAGATGCGGGAAGCGAGACGGTCGGGATGGAAGACCTCCAGCGCCTCCAGCTTTTCGGTGGCCGTTGTGAACTTGATGGGCACTCCCGTGACCGAGCGGATCGAGAGAGCCGCGCCGCCCCGGGCGTCGCCGTCGAGCTTGGCCAAAACGAGACCGGTAAGGGGAACGCGCTTGTCGAATTCCGCCGCCACCGCGACGGCTTCCTGACCGGTCATGGCGTCCGCGACGAACAGGACTTCATCGGGCTTTGTTTGCCTGGCCACGCGCTGTATCTCACCCATCATGTCGTCGTCGATCTGCAACCGGCCGGCGCTGTCGACGATCACATGCGACAGCCCGCCCGCCCGCGCCTTGTCGACCGCGTTGCGCGCGATGTGCTCGGCTTTCGACTTCGGGCCTTCGCGGTGAGTGGCCACGTCTATCTGATTCCCGAGCGTGACAAGCTGTTCCATTGCCGCCGGTCGCTTGGTGTCGGCCGCCGCGAGCAGGGGCCTTTCACCGTTCTTCTTCAACTGAAGCGCGAGCTTGGCGGCGCTGGTCGTCTTGCCCGATCCCTGCAGACCGACGACTAGGACGACCGTGGGAGCTTCGGAAGACCTGGCCAGGCCCGCCGATTCCGAGCCGAGCAACCTGGTCAGCTCGTCGTGGACGATCTTGATTACGAGCTGGCCGGGCGTAACGCTTTCGAGGACTTCCTTACCGAGAGCGGCTTCGCGAACGGAAGCGGTGAATTCCTTAACAACCTTGAAATTTACGTCGGCTTCGAGAAGCGCCCGACGGACCTCCCGCAAGGCTTCGTTGACGTCGGATTCGCGCACGATGCCGCGGCGAGTTATCCGCTTAAGCGCTCCGTCGAGCCTTTCCGATAGCCTGTCGAACAATGAGACCGCCGTCTGTTCCGATGGGAAGCGAACGCCCCTCTTATGTAATTTCTATTCTATAAGGGGATGTTTGCTAAGGTTTCAGTTCACG
>JAPOVO010000201.1 GCA_026708165.1 Chloroflexota bacterium
TTGGAGGAGGTGTAGTCGCACCCCGCGCTGGCGCGGTGGCTGGATCTCAGATAGGCCGGCCAGTCGTACGAGTTGACGGTGCCCTGGGAAGAAGCGGGACTTGCGCAGGCGGAACGCGCTTTCCACGAGGCGCACGAGCGCCGCTTCACTTATTCGACTCCCGAGTCCGCGGTCGAGGTGGTGGCAGTGCGGGTAGCCGCGACCGTCGCTTCACCAAAGCCCGCCCAGGCGGCCCGGCAAGGAAACCCGCACAATCCCACGGCGGAAGCGGAAGCCCCGGTGTTCTTCGGCGGAGAGTTCGTCCAAACGCCGATTTTCTCAAGAGACGATCTGCAAGCGTCGGCGCAGGTCCAAGGTCCTGCGATTGTGTCTCAAACGGATTGCACCATCGTGATTCCGCCGGGATGGAGAGGGCGAATCGATCCGTACATGGCGCTGATACTTACGCGGGCGGAAACAGGCTGAGGCGGACGGGCAAGCGGAAGCCGCCGTCGACCCGCGGATAGCCTGCTAGCGTCGAACGTTGCCGGACGCGCCTCAATCGCCAACCTCGCTGCGGGACATGATTGCGGATCGCATCGCTCGCGAAGGCCCCATCAGGTTCGCCGATTTTTTGAGCGCCGCCCTGTACGACCCCGAGCATGGCTATTACATGCGGGAGACTGCCAGAGAGACTGACTACTTCACCAGTGTCACGGCTCATCCCGTCTTTGCCGAAATGCTCGCCCGCCATCTCGACGACGTTTGGGAGGCTCTGGGACGGCCCGATCCCTTCGTCGTAGTGGAAATGGCTTCCGGCGATGGTGAGCTCGCAAGGAGCCTCGTCCGGCTCGCACCCGAACATCCCTGGGCCTCCTCGCTTGAATACGTGGGAGTCGAACCAAGTCCCGCCAGGCGGCGGGCCGCCGAGAGGCTGACCGCGGGCAAATTCGTGGCTTCGCTTGCTGAAGTTGGAAGGCGCGCTGCCGCGGCCGTGCTGAGCAACGAGCTATTCGACGCTCTGCCCTTCGACCTTGCTCGCCGGTCGGGTGGCGGATGGATCGAGGAGCGAGTAGGTCTGGACGGAGACTCGTTTGCATTCGTAGACGCGCCGGCGGCGGATGCGATTCTCGGCTACGGGCAGCGTTACGGCGCACGGGTCCCGCAGGACGGTCGGATCGAAATACGCCGGGGAGTGCGGCAAATATACGCTGAAATCGATCGGCTCGCCGACCGAGTTTCAATGATCACCATCGACTATGGAAACATTGCCGAGCTGGTGCACTGCGAGCGGCTGTCGGCGGGGACCGCGATGTCATTTCGTGCGCACAGAGGCTCCGAGGACGTGCTGGCCCGTCCAGGTGAGCAGGACCTGACCTGCCATGTGAACTTCAGCGAACTGGCCGATGCTGGCGAGTGTTTCGGATTCAGGGCCGTGCCGCTCGTCCAGCAGGCGGATTTCCTCGCGGCCCTGGGAATAGGCGAGTATCTCGTCTATCTGCAGTCGTCGCCCGGCATGACTGAAGAGCGTTATTCGCGCGAACGGGAGTCGATTATGCGGCTTGTCTCGCCTTCGGACCTGGGCAGGTTCAATGTTCTCGCGCAATCACGGGGCGTCGATATGGAGGGGCTGCGGGGAATCCCGGCGGGGAGTTGACGGCAGCGGTACTTAACCCAGGAAGGCCGAATGCAGCGCCCTTCGCTCCCGGGCCAGCGCGCCGATATCGTTGCCCGCGGTTTCGATCAGATGGACCGTGCCGGGGTTGCGTCCGAGCGCCCTGAAGATTTTCGTCAGGTCGAGACCTCCTTCGAGCTCGAGATGTAGCGGAAGGCTGGGCCGGTGACCCGGAGCGGTATTGTGCCATCGAATCTCGGCGAGGTTCTCGCCGAAGCGCCGCATGTAGCCGACGCGGTCTTCGAATCGCGAATGGTCTGTCCCCACCGAGTGAAAGGCAAGTCCGGTATGGAACGAGAATCTCGTGTTCGGAGTGTCGTCGAGAAATGCCAGCAGAGTATCGAAATCCGCTAGTACACCGTCCGGGTGACCGTTTTCGATTGCCATCGGAAGCCCCGGAAATAGTGCGTCCAGCGCGGTCAAACTTTCGCGGAAGGACCTGAGATAGCGTTCGAT
>JAPOVO010000067.1 GCA_026708165.1 Chloroflexota bacterium
TCAAGGCCTACGTCCTCCACCGCCGCAACATGCTCGCCGACGAGCAGGCTGCCGCGGCCGGCGGGGCTCCCTGAGCGCCGTACAGCACGCCCGCTTGCGGAGGGGCAGGGCCCACAGTCCAATCTGAAACCACAACTTTCAAACTGGACTCGGTTCGGCTATGATCCGAGCATGATCCGCCGCGACATCACGCCGGTCCTCGTCAAGCTCTTTGGGCAGTACCCGGTAGTTACCGTGACAGGGCCTCGCCAGTCTGGCAAGACGACGCTTTGTCGCGAGACCTTTCCGGATCTGGCCTACGTCAACCTTGAGGCGCACGATCAGCGGGAGTTCGCGGAACGGGATCCGCAGGGATTCCTGGCTCAGGTGGGCATGGGCTCGATTCTCGATGAGATTCAGCGCGTCCCGAGCCTGCTCTCATACATCCAGGTCGCCGTGGACGAGGAACGGGCGAACGGTCTCTTCGTCTTGACCGGTAGCCAGCAGTTCCGCCTCACCAACGCGATCAGCCAGTCGCTTGCGGGCCGCACGGCTCTCCTCCGGCTGCTGCCCTTTTCGCTAGCCGAGCGCCGTCTGGCGACTCCCAGCGACTCGGTGGACGATCTGCTCTACAGCGGCTTCTACCCTCGTGTGTTCGACCAGAGTCTCGAACCCCGGCAAGCCTACGCGGACTACTTCGAGACCTACGTGGAGCGTGACGTCCGTCAACTTGCGGAGATTCGGAACCTGTCGAGCTTTCAGCGGTTCGTTCGGCTGTGTGCGGGACGTGTCGGCCAACTCACCAACCTCTCCTCACTGGGGGCGGACGCGGGTGTTTCCCACGTTACGGCGAGGCAGTGGCTCACGTTGCTGGAGGCCAGCTACGTTGTCCGTCTGTTGCGGCCCTACCATGCGAACATCCGGAAGCGGCTGATCAAGTCGCCGAAGCTCTACTTCTACGATGTGGGTCTGGCCTGTCATCTGCTGGGTATCGAACATGCGCAGCAGGTTACGACCCACCCTCTCCGCGGGCCGCTGTTCGAGAACATGGTCGTCATCGAGGCGCTGAAGCATCGCTTCAACCGGGGCCGTTCCTCGAACCTCTCGTTCTTCCGGGACAAACGGGGATTGGAATGCGACTTGCTGTTCAGGAACGGGAACAGCTTCGCTGCGATCGAGATCAAGTCAGGGGCCACGATCACGTCCGACTTCTTTTCCTCGTTCGGGCCCGTGTCTGAACTGGTCCCGAACGTCTCGACCAGGGCGATCGTCTACGGGGGTCGGAGCCGCCAGTCCCGGAGTGCGGCATCGGTTGTGCCGCTAGCCGATTTCGATGGGTTGCTCGATCGCCTCGAAGCGGACGAGGAACTGGCGGCGCTGGTTCGGGAACGGACAAGTCCCGCTCCTGACGTGGCCGGGGTCGCAGCGCTCGACCTGGTCTTCCGCGTCGAGATCCGGCCGGCGCTCGACAGACTCGAGTCCTCCCTGAGGAAGCAACTGGCGCCTCTGTTCCGCTCCACATCGTCGATCTCATACGTGGCAACCGGGCGGGGGGAGACGAACTCCAGCGGTTTACTGGAACGCGCGCATTGGGAGCGGACCAAGGAGCAGTACGTCGTCACGCGCGGCTTCGCCCTGCGAGATGAACCCCGACTCGAACTGCGACACGAGTTCCAGTTCACCGACTACACGGGGCAAGGTAGCGTCCCCTTTGACCTCAGTGTCTCCATAGCCTGGAAGCTGGGGGCCGGAGCAGTGACGAGAACGGTGGCGTTCGATCGCCAACCAGTTGCACACCTCGAGGCACGAACCGCCTATGCCGATCTCGAAGAGGACGCAGGGAACACTGACCGAACGGTTGCAGACATCCAGAGGCTCGCCATCCAAGGGATCAAGGATCGAGCAGGAAACTGAAGAACCCCAGGTGCGACAAGAGTCGAGGGTCAGCGAGTGGGCGCGATCTACGGCGCGCCCTGGGCAGATGAGCCCTACGTCGCGCCGAACACCGGCAGCGCCGCGAACTCGCCCTTCAGAACCGCGGTGGCGTCGTCCATCCCCATCCAGCCCTCGATCATCGACGCGTAGACGCGCCGGAAGTCGGTCGTCATCTTCAGGTTGC
>JAPOVO010000404.1 GCA_026708165.1 Chloroflexota bacterium
ACGGCTATCCATAGGTACACATCAGGTTGTGTACATTTCGACCTAGTCGTCGCTCCAAACTCGGAGATATATTTGGAGTGACAACTCGCGCAGGCCACGAACCGCCATCGGCCAGCGCATAAAAGGGACGCCGCCCGTGAGTCCCCGCCTGCCGGAATGCCCACCCCGGAGCGCCCTTCCGGGTGACGGATCGACTATTCAGTAGTCCAGATGAAAAACGTAGAAGCCATTGGAAAGCGGTTGAAACCGCTCGTCGAGGCCGACGCCGAGGTGCTGCGGCATGCGGTGTGGGTCTCGGTCTGGGGACGATGGTTCATCTGGCTCGTCGGCGCCGGCATGCTGGCCCGCCGCCCTGACCTCTGGTATCCGGAGCATATCGCGTTCGTGTACTTGAACCTGTCGCTGGCGGCCGTCAACGGTTTCGTGCACTACCGGCTCTTGGCGAACAGACCAGTGACTTGGCGCTGGATGCTCGTCCTCAGCGCCATGGACCTCGCTTTTATCACGGCCAACGTCGCCGTAAACATCGCCGCAATCGGCAACCTCGACAACGTCACCTTCATCACCTACTATCCGGCCCTCGCCATCTTCGCCGTGGTCTTCTCGTCACTCCGCCTCATCCTCGCCTGGGCGACGATAGCGGCTCTCCTCTACTCCGTGGTGGCCGTGACGGCGGGCCCCGGGGTGGACCTCGGCTCGGGCCAGGACAACGTGATGCTGGGCAGGCTGTCCGTGATGTACCTCGTCCCTCTGGGCATCAGCCTGATTGCCCGGTTCGAACGCAAGAGGAGGCGAGCCGCAATGGACAGAGAGCGGCGGATGCAGCAGGAACGCATCGATCTCTCCCAGGCGATTCACGACACATCAGCCCAGACCGCCTACATGATCGGCCTGGGCATAGAGGGCGCCATGAAGATGGCCGGCGACTCGAACCCGAGACTCGTGCAGAGACTTGCGGCTACGGCCGCGCTGTCAAGGTCCGCGATGTGGGAGCTGAGGAGACCCATCGACATGGGCCGCATCTTCGAGGGACGGGACCTGGGCCGCGTGCTGGGAGCGCACACCGCGACCTTCGCGAAGATCACCTCCGTCCCCGCCGGCATGGTGCAGTCCGGTGAGGAGCCGCCGCTGTCCACAGAGGTCCGGACCGGGCTCTTCTCCATTGCGCACAACGCCCTGGCCAACGCCTTCCTGCACGCGCAGGCCGCAAGTGTCGAGGTCAGGCTGGACTTCGAGGCCGGCGGCGTGCGCATGTCCGTCTCCGACGACGGGGTCGGCTTGCCGGAGAACTACGCCGATCGGGGCCGCGGCTTTAGCGGCATGGAGACGGACGCGGAGCGCTTGGGCGGGAGGCTCGTCGTGGATTCGGGCGGAACGGCAGGGGGGACCACCATCACCTGTATCGTCCCCGATCAGCCGGTTGCAAAAGGAGACTGACGTGTCGTCGACCAATGGGATCAGGGTGATGCTGGTGGACGACCATCCCATCATGAGGAGGGGGCTGCGGGAGGTTCTGGAGGATTCGGGAGGGTTTGAGCTCGTGGGGCAGGCGGCGGACGGGGTGGAGGCAGTCAGGACGGCAGAGGAGTCGCGGCCCGACGTGATCGTAATGGACGTGATGATGCCCAGAAAGGACGGCGTGGAGGCCTGTCGCGACATCCTCGACTTGATGCCCGACGCCAAGGTGGTGATGCTTACCGCTTCCACGGAGGAGGACGCCGTGGTAGAGGCAATTGCCGCAGGGGCGACGGGCTTCGTCCAGAAGTACTCGGGGAGCGAAGACCTGGTGAATGCGCTTCGGAAGGTCGCCGAGGGTCGGCTGATGATCCCGGACGACGCCGTACGACGGGCCTTCAAGCTCCTGCGTGGCGGGACTCACCTGACTCCGGGTCCGAAGGTGCTGACGGCGAGAGAGCGTGAGGTCCTCACGCACTTCGCCAGGGGGAAACCCTATGCGCGGATTGCCGACGCGCTGGGCGTCAGCACGGTGACGGTCAGGAACACCATCTACCGGGTGCAGGACAAGCTGGGAGTCGAGTCAAAGCAGGAGGCCGTGGTCTGGGCCGTGCGCAACGGGCTGCTGGATGGGGAGGA
>JAPOVO010000490.1 GCA_026708165.1 Chloroflexota bacterium
GCCTGGAGCAGGTATGCGACGTGGCGGGCCTCGCCCGGACCGACGCTCTTGAAAATCTCCGCCAAGAGCTCTGTCATCGCTATTCGACCGCTCGTCTGCTCGATCCGCTCGAAGTAGCCGGCCAGTTCGTAGAACTTCATAACTGGCCCGCGAAAATCCGCTCCCTCTCCCTTGAAGAGAAGCTTGCATGACCTTCATTCCTGCGAAAGAGGGTCACTCCGTACCCCGATACGGGCCGGGAATCCAGAGACTTCATGAATCAGGATGCCTCACATTCATATCCCTACAAATGGACCTCGCGACACTGCAGACTTCGGCGCGATACCGTCCCGCAGCGTCACGCTCAAATCCGCTCCAGATTAGCGAACGCCACGCTCAGCAGCTTCAGGCCCTCGGTCTTGAAAGCTACGCTGACTTCCTCGCCTCCTGGCCCTACCTTGCCCGTGACAACTATCCCCTCGCCGAATACCGAATGCCGCACTCTGGCCCCGTCAGTGAAGGTCCGCTCCGTCGACGATGCTGGCCTCGCTCCCTGCCGATCCTGCGAACTACTTTGAGCGCCTATCCATCCATACCGTTGCGAATCTCTGGCCGGTTCACGGTCCCGGTCCAGCAGCTCATCTGGAATGTCACTCAGGAACCTGGACGGCAATCGCGAGGAGCTTCCCCATCCGCCTCGGTAGCGCGAATAGGTGAACACCAGGCTGTCGATAGCGCGCGTCATTCCCACGTAGGCCAGTCGGCGCTCCCCCTCCATCTGCACGGGATCGGTGAAAGACCGTATATGCGGGCAAAGCTCCTCCTCGAAACCCACTATGAAGACCTTGCGAAATTCCAGTCCCTTGGCCGCGTGCAGGGTGATGAGCGTAACGGCGTCCCCGTCGGCGCGCATTCGATCGACGTCGGAGACCAGCGACACGTCCTGCAGAAAGGCGGTCATCGCCTCCGCCGGAGGCAGCCCCGCGTACCGCGTCGACGCCGCCACTAGCTCGATCACGTTGTCGATCCGCTCCTCACCGCGGTCCTCGTCTTCGTTCAAATGCGCTTCGTAACCACTCTCCCTGTAGACAAGCTGAATGAACGCGGGAAGCGACGTTGCCGGCGCCGCCTCATCCAGCCTTTTCAGCAGCCGCCCCAGCGGCGTTAACACTCCGGCGGCGCGCGTGGATAGATCGCCCTCGTTTCCTTCCGACAACAGTCGAACCGCTTCGCCGGGCGCCATCGACCTCCACGACGCCCATCGCGCAAGCTCGTCGAGGGTCTTGGCTCCTATTCCCCGCGCGGGCACGTTTGCGATCCGCGCGAAGCTGACTGAATCTCTCGGATTCGCCACGCAACGGAGATAGGCCAGTAAGTCCTTGATCTCCCGCCGCTGATAGAACTCGGTCGCACCCACAAGCTGATAGGCGACTCCCGCCCGAACGAAAGCCTCCTCGAACGGACGCGACTGCGCGTTGGTCCGGTACATAATTGCGACATCTCCGCGTCGCACGCCGTCGCTCCCGACCGCCCTCAACTCCTTCAAGACGCGGCGTGCCTCGTCCTCCTCGTCGTATGCTTCCACGACCCGGATATCGTCGCCTCCGTCCCGTGCCGTCCACAGCTTCTTAGGCTTGCGTCCGGGAAGCCGTGAAACGACGCCGTGCGCGGCTTCCAGGATCATCTCTGTAGAGCGGTAGTTCTGCTCGAGCTTTACGACCTTCGCGTCCGGGTACTCGTTTTCGAAGTCCAGCAGGTTGCGTATATCCGCTCCCCGCCAGCCGTAGATGCTCTGGTCGTCGTCACCCACAACGCACAGGTTGCGATGCAACTTGCACAGCTCGCGCACCAGTAGGTATTGGGCGCGATTGGTGTCCTGATATTCGTCCACCATCGCTAAGCGAAATCTGTTGCGGTAGTACTCGAGCACATCCGGCGAATCTCTCAGCAAGTTCACCGCTCGCACTATCAGATCGCCGAAGTCCAGTCCGCCCGACTCGGCCAGCAGTTGCTCGTAGCGCCGGTAGATGCGGGCGATCATCTCCTGTATATGCCCCTCGGCATATTCGGCATATTCGAAGTGAGTTCGCAATTCGTCCTTGGCGCGCGAGATCCCCGCCCGCGCCGCGACCGGAGAAACCTGTGAGGGCGTCAATCCCAAGTCCTTCATCGCTGTTCGGACCACCGCAAGCTGGTCTGCCGCGTCGAAAATCGGGAAATTGCGGTCCAGCCCGGCCTGGGCCGCGTTCCGCCGCAGCATTTCCGCACAAGTTCGGTGAAATGTGCCTATTGTCACGCCGCCGGCCCTTTCCGCAAGCAGGCGCGCTACTCGGTCCCGCATCTCGTCGGCGGCCTTGTTCGTAAACGTCACAGCCAGGATGTTCCACGGTGCGACGTTCCGCTCTGCGATGAGGTAGGCGATCCGGTAAGTGATGACGCGGGTCTTACCTGATCCCGCCCCCGCCAGTATCAGCAGAGGACCTCTTCCGTGACGGACTGCCTCCCACTGCGGAGGATTCAGGTTCCAGCGTTCGGTTTCAGCCGTCAAGGGATAGTTTGCAAGATCCGGGTGGTGTGAATTCGCAGCCATCCCGATTATAGGGACGCGGCCAATGCCCGATGAACGACTCTCCGAGCACTGCCCGACGCGGGTCAACGCGATTCAGATACCAACAATCGACACCAAAAACGATTTCCGGGGCATAATATCTTTATGACATCCAGCATCACCGCTCGCGGCGCATACCGCGAAGTCGCATCGTTCGATGCGGGTAACGCTCAAATCGTGCCCGCGACTTTCGCGGACGTTAAGGGCATCAAGGCGATCGTAGATCCTTACGCCGAGCAGGACCTCATGCTGCCCAGGTCCACCGAGGAGATATTCGAGAACATTCGCGAATATCTCGTCTACAGGATTCCGACAGGCGTTATCGGCTGTGTCGCGCTGCACATTTTTTCGCCGGAGCTTGCGGAGGTCCGCGCGCTTGCCGTGCACAGCGACTACACCAGTCTTGGAATCGGCAGCCGTCTGGTCGGCGCGTGCCTGGACGAAGCGCGTGGTTACGGAATACCCAAGGCTTTCACGCTCACCCTAGAAGCACGTTTCTTCGCCAGATTGGGCTTTCGTCGGGTCGAACGAGACACGCTGACGCTGAAGGTCTGGCAGGAGTGCTACCGCTGTCCCAAATTCGATCGCTGCGACGAGATCGCGATGGTGATGGACCTGGTCTGAAGTCGCGTGCAGCCGCCCGCTGAGAGCGGAAACTGTGGCTGTACAATCGTGAGTCTGGAGGCGATCCGCGCAGTTGATTAGACCTCCCGAACCATCAGCGATAAAGGGCGGCGCTACATCGAAGCCGTAGAACAGCGAGCGTTACTGCAACGGCCGCAGATTTACGTTCAGCGGCCTATGGCGCTAGTTCTGATTGGCGCTCTGCTCGTTTTGTCGTTGGTCACCACTTCCGCCATCGTCTTCTGGTTCTTTTACGCGCTCACGGTCCTCGTCGTCGTCTCGTACTTCTGGACGAAGAGCGCAGCCGACAACCTGAGAATCCGAAGGACGCTCGCCAACAAGTGGGCTACCACCGGCGATGCCATCGACGAGGAGATACTGCTCAGCAACCTCGGCAGACTGCCGATTCTGCTGGTCGAGTTGGACGACCAGTCCAATCTGCCCGGCTACTCAGCCAGTGTCGCCGAGAACCTCGACGGCCGCCAGACCAAACGATGGATCAGCAGCGGCAGGGCGCTCCGCCGCGGGTTGTTTTCGCTCGGCCCGATGACTGTAAGGACCGGCGATCCCTTCGGTATATTCCTCGCCGAGTTCGACTTTCCCCAGGTAAGCACGTTGGTCGTCTATCCTCCGATTAGCGTCATGCCGGACTTCCGAATACCTACGGGATCGTTCTTCGGCAACACACGCTCCAACATTCGAAGCCCGCAGGTTACCGCCGACGCGTCCAGCGTGCGGGAGTTGGTTCCGGGCGATGAGATGAAGCGCATCCACTGGCTCTCGACCGCCAGGAAGATGACGCTGATGGTTGAGGAATTCGACCTGGAACCTGCCGCTAGCGTGTGGCTCGTTCTAGACATGCACCGGGCCGTCCAGAGCGGCAGCGGCGACGAGTCCACCGAGGAATACGCGGTCAAGATCGCCTCGGCCCTCGCCTACCAGCAGGTTCGGGATGGTAAGTCTGTGGGACTCGCCGCGTTCGGGCGCGAGCGGATCCTCGTCGAGCCGCAGAAAGGCACTCGGCAGCTCTGGCGAATCCTCGAACAGCTCGCCACCGTCAGCGCCAACGGAACGGCGCCTTTTGCCGAGTTCCTCACCGAGACCGCGCCCGCCTTCGGCCGTGGAATGAGCCTGGTGGCAATCTCACCGTCAAGCGATCTCGATTGGGGGACTGCCATGCTCAATCTGGGCGGTAGGGGGCTGTTCCCCGGCGCCGTGCTGATCGATAGCGAGAGTTTCGGTGGTACCGGCTCCAACAAGGAGGTCCGCGAGCTCTTGGCGACCGCCGGCGTGAGTCTCCGGACCGTACGCCAGGGGCAGAAATTCGAGACTATCCGGGCCGAAATCGGCGCCGACTCCTACTCCGGCGCGACACCGCGGTCGGCATTCGCCGTATCGCGAACGGCAAGCTCCGCGCGCGCATGACCATCGCGGCCAGAGCCCTTACTCGCACCGGTCTCGCCCGACCAGCGCAGGGCTGGCTGCCCATAATCTTGCTCATCGCGCTGGTGATGTCGGTCGTCTATTCCATCGACCAGGCGCGGTGGGCGGCCAATACCGGGATCATGTTCCCGTTTGCCGCCTTCGGAATCGCGGCCGGCGCGTGGCTCTGCAACCGCAAGCTCCACTCCGCCGTAATAATCGCCATCGGGGTCGTGGTGGGAGCCGTTTCTTCCTTCATCATCGTTTCCGAGGCGTTCCCCGGCCCGACCGACCTGGTTCCGAACTTCGTCGACATGTTCAGGCAGACTCTCGGGTGGGTCGGCGACCGGCGCGCCGGAATCGCCACCGGCCCCCAGCCGCTCATCGGTGCGTTGACCACCAGTTGGGAGTTTGTAGTCGATCTCGGCATCCGCCTCGTCGACTGGTTCGATGTCGTCTCCTCATTCAGGGCAAGCGCCGATAACGTCATCTTCCTTCTATGGATGGCATACGCCGCCTGGGGAATGGGGTTCATCGGCGCATGGGGACTCTACCGCCGCCGCAGTGTCGCAATTGCCGCGCTCGGTGCCGCCGTCGGTCTTGGCGTTAACGTAACCTATGTCGGCCCCACGCGGCTGCCATTCATCATCTTCATGGTCGCGCTCCTTCTGCTCATGGTTCAGGTCAACCTCTTCGCTTTGTCGGATCGTTGGCAGAAGGCGAAGATCGAATACTCCGCCGAGCTCGGCATCAACATAACGGCGCTTAGCCTGGTGCTCGTGGCCGTAGTGACCTTGTTCGCCGTATTCTTCCCCCGAATTCGGGCCAATCCTCTCTCCGACTCGTTCTGGACGTACATGGGCGACGGTTGGGGGAACGTCGAGGCAGCCGCTAACCGGCTCTTCAGTGGCGTCTCCAACCCATCGGGTGCGTCGTCGCTTTCAGGTCCGCAACAGCTACCCGTCGGAGCCGTCCTCCCATTCACCAAACGGGCCACGCTTATCGTGCAATCGACGCATGAGGCGTACTGGCGAGGAGTGACTTACGACCGGTTTGTCGGAGACCGATGGGAAAACACCGACAAGGCGCTAACCACCCGAGACCCTGGTCAGGCGCTGACTAAGGACGTTGAGCGCAAATCGCGCATCGCCGTCAAAGCCAATATAGAGATTCTGGACTCCAATTCGTCGGTGCTCTTCATTCCCGGCGACCTCGTCACGATGAGCCGCAAATACCTTATTCAGAGCGGCGAAAAGGACGATGTGAGCGACTTCTCGTCAATCAGGGCGACCCGTAGCGTAGGTCGCAGACTCGCGTATTCGGTTGAATCTACTCTCCCCGGCCCCTCGATAACTGCACTACGAGATGCCGGCACAGCCTACCCTGCATGGATCGATAAGTACTTGCAACTTCCCGACGTCAGCCCCCGAGTTGAAGAGTTGGCCGCCCGTTTTGCCACGTCGGGCGACAACGCCTTCGACAGGGCGCAGCGTATTGAGTTCTTCCTAAGGCGTTATCCATTCTCGATAGAGATTCCCGAACCCGCTCCCGGCTCCGACGTTGTCGATCAATACCTGTTCGAATATAGACGCGGCTATGCCGACTACACCGCCTCGGCCATGGCCGTTCTCGGCCGCCTCAACGGCATACCCACCCGTGTTGTCTCCGGCTACGTGCCCGGCACGTTTGACGAGGAGACCGGCAGATTCATCGCTGGCCCCGAAGACTCCCACGTCTGGGTGGAGATCTTCTTTCCCGGCTACGGATGGATTCCGTTCGAGCCTTCCGGTTACCGGGTGCCTCTTGTTCGACAGGAAGGCGGGAGCGGTCTTGGAGGTGCTAACCCCGGCGACCTTATCGATATCTACGATCTCGAAGCCTTGCTCGATGACCTGGCGCTCGGATCAACGTCGGGCAACTTCGATCCCATAGGAGAAATCAACGAAAATCCCATCCTCGAATTCATACGGTCCGCATCGGGCGTCTTCATCGTGGTCGGCGGCATCGTCGGCACCCTTATAGGCGGATTTCTGCTCTATTTCCTCATCGGATTTGCCACAACCCGATTTCAAAGTCCAAAGACTCGGATACGCGGAACATATAGGCGAATGCTGAAATATGCGCGCTGGGCGGGTTACAATCCTAGTGAGGCGCGAACGCCGCTGGAACTGGCCGAGGCCTTGTCCGAAGGCTTGTATTCGAGCGAAAGCCAAACGGAAAAGTCCCAGACCACGCGGGTTTTTCTGGAAGAGGATCGCCCTCCCATTGAAATCGCAAGACAGTACGCGCGAGCGCTTTACAGCGATCACGGAGTATTGCCGATAGATAGGCGCTCCGTTGACCGCGCCTGGAAGAGGCTCAGGCCTCTACTCCTGGGAAGGATCATTCGACGGCGTAAGTTACTAGCTCGTTAGGGGCGCGAACCTTGGAGATTGCTGACGTCCGCGATATTGCAATCGTCGCGCTTGCAGCCGTATCGATCGTAACTGTCATCGTGTTGATCATCACCGCAGCTCTGCTGTGGCGGCTGATCGGCGTGATCAGGCGGGAAGTCCAGCCCATTCTGAAGTCCGCCGCATCGACTGCGGCTTCCATACAAGGGATTACTTCCGCCGCCGAGAATTCTTCAACTGGAACTGTGGTAAAGACGGTAATAGCCGCGGGACGCGCCCGAAAAAGGGCCTCGTTTCTGCGTTTTGGACGAAAGTAGGTTGTTTTCCCATGCCTTACGCATTTCTGGGTGCGTTGATTGGTTTTGTAGTCGGTAGCATCGCGGGCGCCGTGATCGCGCCCAAGAGAGGGGCCGATATTCTCGAAAACGCTCGCATCAGATTCAGAAGGGCGCGTGTTGAGGCCGACGCCGCCGCCGACGAGGCTCAACGATCGATTGAGCAGTCGTTTGAAGAGGCTCGCCGGAACTAGGCCGCTCAGTCACACGTGAGTTTCCACTAGTGTCGACCGCCGCCAGTATCGCTCTCCTGGTACTCGCGATTGAGTTGTTGCTGCTGTTCGGCGCAATCCTGGTAGGCGTAATAGTCGCGGGCGTCAGCGTGGTCGAGTCCACCGCGGTGACCCGTATGTTCCTCCGGCGTCAGGCAAAAGGCGCGGCAAATCTCGAACAGCGGATTGGCGGTGTCGTCACCGACGCGATGACCCGGCTGACAGCGGCGGAACGTTATGCCGCTTGGGTCACCACGTTCGTCGAGTCAATCAAGCGAGAAGACGACGACGATTCGCGTTGATTAAGCGATCTCACCTCGCTAGAGGCAGCGTTACAGGCGTGCCGCCGGAGTTGGCAGACTCGTAGATCGCCAGAATCAGCTCTAGTGGCGCTCTCGCGTCCGCGCCCGTGATTTCCGGCGGGACTCCCTCCACAATCGCGCGAACGAGGTCTTCCACCTGTCTTATGTGTCCGATATGGCCTACGTCCCGCGCGTCTGCGCCGGCGCCCTTGCGCGGTCCCGACCCGCTTGCCGCGCTCGGTGCCGTCGAACCGTCGTCGACGTCCCAGGCGATTGCCGCGTCGTTCTCGAGCACTATCGTCCCCGCCTCGCCGTGGAACTCCAGCCTCTTCGGCTGCGCCTTGCCCAGCGACGTTGCTCCCTGAATCACTCCGAGCGCCCCGCTCCTAAATTGCAGGATGGCCGCACCGGTGTCCTCGGCCTCCATCTCGTGCCATCGATTTGTCGTAAAACCGCAAACACGCTCTACCGGACCCATCACCCATTGCAAGGCGTCGATTGCGTGAATCGACTGGTTTATCAGTGCGCCGCCTCCGTCCTGCGCAAACGTCCCGCGCCAGCCACCGGCGTCGTAGTAGTCCTGCGACCTGTACCACTTCGTATCGGCCTGTGCCAGCACCGTTCTTCCAAGGCGGCCGCTCTGCACCAGCTCCCGAGCCGCACGCAGGTCCGGTTCGAATCGGCTTTGAGAAATGCAGGCCAGCGTTACCCCGCTCGCCTCGCATGAGCTGATTAGACGGTCGGCCGCTTCGAGCGAAACGTCGATGGGCTTTTCGCAAAGCAGGTGGATTCCGGCCTCCGCCAGCGGAATACCCACTTGCGCGTGAGTACCGCTCGGCACGCCGATCGTCGCAGCCGTCACAAGCCCGCTTCCGATCAACTCGTCCACCGAACCGAAGGTCGGCGCACCATACTTTTCGCCGATCGCTCGCGCCCGATCAATGTCCGTATCGACGACCGCGGCAAGATCGGCTCCCTCGGCGTCGACCACAGCTCGCGCATGAGTCTTCCCGATCACGCCCATGCCCACAACAGCAAAAGGAATGGGATTCGCCATCAAGCCTCCCGGGGGGATTTTGGTCTGCCCGGCGTATGCAGGTCGCGGAACCGGTTGGCCGGCAGTCGAAGGCCGCAGATTATATCAACGAGGTGTTCCGCTCCCGTTGCCCGCAACCCGCGCCGCCTTGTGACTGGAACGGGAATTCGCCGTCGGATACTGTATGCGGTAGCGTCAGTGTTAATGCATATGTTCTATCGCGAAGATTGTTCGAAAGCCAGCGAAACTCTCTGCTGGGCTTGAGACCAACCAGACCTTGAACTCAAAGTCCTCCGGATGTTTGCGCGCCATAACCATAGGAGTCGCCGGAAGATGCCCGTAGCCGATGTCCGGGATTGCTCGATCAACTACCTGGAGCAGGGCGACGGCGTTCATAACGTCCTGTTCCTGCACGGCCTTCTTCAGTCGTCGGAGCTTTGGAAACCGCTAATGCGCGGGCTACCAAACATAGAGTTCCGACGGCTTGCGTTCGATCTTCCCGGCTGCGGGGGATCGTCACCGCTTCCCACACCCACAATCGACGCCATGGCCGACAGCGTTCGCCAGGCCCTGCACAGCATCAAGATCGAGCGGTGCAGCGTCGTTGCCTGCGGGGTAGGAGGCATGGTCGCGCAAAGCCTTGGCGCAAGGTACCCCCACATTGTGTTCAAGCTTGTTCTCTTCGGCAGCCGGGCGTTTGCGTTGGACGCCCACGCCGCCGCCGGTCAGGCCGAGCGGCTTGCCGAGCTGGAGTGGACCCGTGAAGAACTGAGCGACGAGATCGCTTCCCACTATGTGAAGCGGCCTCGCGAAAAGCTCTTCGGGGAGTTGCTCGATATCGCTGAGGCCACCGACCAGCAGGCTGCTTGCGCCATCGCAACTGAATACGCTCATGCGAACACCGTCGATCTTCTGAATCGACTGACGGCTCGAACTCTGATCATTCGAGGTGGCAAGGATGCTCCCCTCACTGCGGCCGAGGCCGAAATCCTGCACTCGCAGATTCCTACCTCAAGGATCGCGTCTATCGACTCCGCGGGCGCCATGGCGATGATTGAGGCGCCCCGCCTCTTCAAAACCCACATGCTTGAGCTTCTGCGAGAGTTTTAGGCTGAATCGCAACCGGGGTCGTGGTATTGTTTGCGCCCACTCGTCCGGGTTATGCCGCATGTCGCGGGAGGTGCTCCGACGCCGGGCGCTGATTCGGCCGCTTGCCAGGCGAGCCAGATTGGCTGGCGTTTCGGAGTGCGCATGCGGCGCCGGACGGTGCGGATGACTAGTTGTTTAGCGGCAAATTCCGTTCGCGTCGCCTGGGAGACGAGCCGGATCGGCGGGTGCGACTTTGACTGAGACTGATCCAAATCTGATTGAAATACCCTACGGAGACCATTCCGTCATCTCGCTCGACTCCGCCGGACTCAATATCGCGGGCATCATGACCCCGGTCGACGTGTCGGGCGCGCCATCGGTAGAAACCGCACTCCGGACGGCCATCGACCGGCCCATTGGATCCCCTATTCTCGAAAGCCTCGGTGAGTCGGGCGACGAGTACCTGATCGTCGCCGACGACATGACTCGCGAAACCCCGGTAGCCGAGATGATCAGAGTAGTTGCCGAGAGCCTCTCCACCGCCGGCGTGAGCGACGACCAGATAACGGTACTTATCGCAACTGGAACTCATAGGCCTATGACCGATGCCGAAATCCTGGAGCGCTTCGGCGAAGAGTTGACCAGACGCTTCGAAATTCGCAACCACGATTATCAGACCTCTACCCTCACCGACCTCGGTCTGACCGACAACGGAACGCCCATATCCGTCAATCAGCGAGTGCTCGACGCCGACGTGGTTATCGGGATGAGCTCAATCGTCCCACATCACATCCCCGGTTACTCGGGCGGATCCAAGATTATTCAACCCGGCGTCTCCGGCGAGCCGACGACCGCGTCGACGCACATGTTCAGCGCGGTCTCCGATACGCAGATACTCGGCATGGTCGAAAGTCCCGTTCGCCGCGAGATGGAGGAAGTCGCCGCGCGCGCCGGTCTCACCGCCATTCTCAACACTACGCTCAACGCCCGCGGCGAGATGGTCGACGCTTTTTTCGGCGATCCGAAAGCGGCGTTCCGGGCAGGCACCAAGGCATCCAAACGTATCTATGGCCTGGACGCCCCCTCGAACGTCGATATCGTGATCGCCGGAAGCCATCCGTGCGATATCGAGTTTTGGCAGGCGCACAAGAGCCTGTTTCCGGCGGCGCAGATGGTACGGCCGGGAGGAACCATCATCGTCGTCGCGCCTTGCCCCGAAGGTGTCGCAATGACTCACGACGACGTGCTCAACTACGCCGATCAGACATACTCGCGCATCCGAGACCTCGTGGACGCCGGCGCGGTGCACGACCCCGTGGGAGCCTCGAACGCCGTGGCGTGGTCGCGGATTCGAGAGTTTGCGGACATTTCGCTCGTTTCCGGCGGAATCTCTGCCGAAGATTGCCGCGCGCTCGGCTTTAAGCCGTTCGAATCGCTCGACGACGCCCTCGGCGATGCCCGGCGAAGGCTCGGAAAAGACGCATCGGTGGCGGTAATGACTCACGCTCCCGACACTCTTCCAATACCAGTCAACTAGCGCCTCTTGGCCGACTGGGCGGTAATCGCCGATGACTTCACCGGCGCCATGGATACCGGGCTTCAATTTGCCAAGTCCGGGCTGTCCACCGTTTTCGACCTGGGCGGCGCTTCAGGCGACTACGACGCCCTCGTCCTGAGCTCGAACAGCCGTTCGCTCGATCCTGGTTCGGCGCGCTCCGCAACGCGAGACGTCGCCGAACGCGCGGTGTCGCTCGGCGCTCGCGTCTACAAGAAAATAGACTCCACCCTACGCGGCAACATCGGTCCCGAGCTTGAAGTGGTTCTGCAAGCCGCCGGAGTCCGTGGCATGGTTATCGCGCCCGCTTTTCCGGCTCAGGGCCGTTCGACCGTCGGCGGAACTCAATTCCTTCGCGGCGTGCCCGTCTCGCGAACGGAGGCGTCCCGCGACCCCGTGGCCCCGGTAACCGAAGATCATTTGCCCACCCTCCTGGAGAGCACGTCAACGCTGCGCGCAGGTCACGTCGCGCTGGACGCGGTTCGTTCGACACCAGGCAAGCTTGCATCCCGGCTTACGAAACTCTCGGAAGACGGCTCTAGGATCATCGTCGCCGACGCCGAGACCGACTCAGACTTGAACACCATAGCCGCAGCGATCAAGCTCGCCCGTATGGACAAGCTCTCCGCCGGATCGGCAGGATTGGCCGAACGGCTCGTCGAAGCTCCGGCGACCGCCGCCCCAACGCCGCCAGGCGCTTCAGCCGCGCACCGCGTTGTGCTCGCCGGGTCGTTTTCTCAGGTGACCCGGCGGCAAGTCGATTACGCCGCCCGGCAATTGGGCGCCGCGGTCTATTCGCCCTCGGACTCGGACCTAACCAATCCCGCGCTCGCCGTCGCCCACGCAACTGAGAATCTGCAAGCCGGCAAAACCTGGATAGGCTTCGCGGGACATCGCGGACGTCCCCTCCAACGCCAGAGCGACGTCGACGCCCTCAACCGCTGGCTGGGCGACGTCTGTTGCGTGTTGGAAGAGCGATTCAGCCGCCTCGGTCTGGTCCTCACTGGAGGTGAGACCGGAGCGATCTGTCTCGAACGTATTCACGCCGGCGCTATCGAGATCAGGGACGAGGTGCAGTCGGGCATCGCCGGCGGGGTCTTGCTCGGCGGCCCCTTCGATCAACGTCTCGTCGTTACCAAGGCCGGCGCGTTCGGCAACGACGACGCCCTTGTGGAATCAGTTAGCTGGCTCGCCCAAGGCACCCGCTAATACACCCGCCGCACGACTCCGGCGCTATACTCGCTTGAACGGGTTATAGAGAGGTACTTTCCGTGGGCAGTGTTTTCCAAGCAGTTCAGGTGGTTCTGGCGCTCATCCTAATCACGTCGGTGCTGCTTCAGGTTCGCAACGCCGGACTCGGTTCCGGATTTGGGCAAAGCGACAGCTTCTTCAACACCCGTCGCGGCGCTGACAAGCTGCTCTTCAACTTCACGATCGTCATCGCTGTCAGCTTCTTCCTGATCTCGGTCGCCACCGTCAAGCTCATCTGATAACGTCGGCGCTCCCCGCGTATCCCCGGAGCACTGCACCGCAAACGCCAGCCCCTGCCGCGCCCTCTGAGCCTGTCGAAGGGTGCCCCCCGGACATCGCCTTTAACCCCCAAGATATACGCCAGCGGTCGCCCGCAGGTTGATCGCCCGCTTCCAAACCTCGTCAAGCCTCGTCTTGCGCCTCGATCCGCAGATCGCAGCGGTCCCGGTACCCGCAGCTGTCGCACGTGCGCCAGGGCTCGTCGCGGTCCTCCACTTCCCAAAACGCGGGAAATTCGCCCGACCCGATCTTCATCGCGACCTCCCGCAACACCTCGGCGATCCGGTTTAGATCGTCGTTGGAGTATTTCTTCCTAAGCTGCTGAAGCTGTGGAATCGTCTCCCGCACGATAACGTCCACCCTGGCGTCACCGATCATGAAGGCCGGCGGTAAGACTCCCTTCCGCGCGCGCACGCCCAATCGGAAGAACGCATAGCCCACCGCGTAGCAAAACAGTTGAACATCGTTGTCGAGATAGTCCTCCCGATACGGCCAGAGCGACGTTTTGTGATCGACTACAACGCCGTCGGTCTCGATCAGGTCCACCTGCCCCACGACCGGGACCGGAACGCCCTCCAGCTCAAAGCTGAACCTTTGCTCGACTAGGTGCGGCCGCACCTTCGGCGCGACTTCTTCGAGGTAGAACGACAGCATGTCGTACCCCTCTTCGCGCACCGTGTCGAACTCGTCCCTCGATGCGCCTACCGTTTCCGTCTCCGGCGGCAGTCCACGATCCCAGACCCGATCAAAGACCCGTTCCATCTCTTCCGCGGACGGGGCCTGACGGAACCTCCGTTTGACTTTTAGGGCCGCTTCGATGGTGGAGTGGACGGCATGTCCGAGAAGCCCGGCGGCGGATTGGATGCCCGTCCACCGTTCTAGAAAACGATGCTTATAAGCCAGTGGGCACCGCTGATACGTTCGCACCTGGGTAGGAGAAATGGTGGGCAGCGGATAACCTGAACTGGACATTAGGCTGAATCAGCGCTCCACTTCGCGAGACCCGCCTGCTCCGAAGCTATCGGCGGCGGTACGCGCTGGCCTCTCCGGGAGCTGACCCCAAACCGAAAACGGACGATGCCGAAAGTATCGATCGCAATAGTCAACTTCAATGGTGAAGCCCTGCTCCGCAACAACCTGCCGGACATGCTTCGCCAAGACTATCAAGACTTCGAAACAATCGTCGTAGACAACGGATCGACCGATGGCAGCGTCAAGCTGCTGGAGGAGGAGTTTCCGGAAGTCCGGGTTGTCCGGTTGGAGCAAAACGCCGGATTCGCCGCGGGAGTGAACCGCGCCATCGAGAACTCCAGCAGCGACTACATCGCAACGCTGAACAACGACGCCCGGCCTAACGCCGACTGGCTGTCAAATCTCGTCACCTTCGCCGATGACAATCCCGACTTCGGCATGTTCGCCTCCAAGATGGTCTTCGACCACGATCCAACCATCATCAATTCGGCCGGCATCTCCCTCGATTTGGCCGGTATCGCCTGGGATCGAATGGTCGGCGACCGCGATGGAGGACCTTCCCGAGAAGTCTTCGGCCCCTCAGCCGGCGCGGCCTTGTACCGGCGAAAGCTATTCGACGACGTGGGAGGCCGAAGACGGCGACCTCGCTTGGCGCGCCCGCCTCGCCGGCTGGCGCTGCTGGTACGTCGCAACCGCCGCCGTCCGCCACGAGCACTCCGCCACCGCGATAGAAGGATCGCCGTTCAAGAACTTCCATCTCGGCAGAAACAAAATTCTGTCCATCCTGAAAAACTATCCGCTCCCGCAACTGCTTCTGCACGCTCCGTTGATAGTCTTCTACGACCTCGGTGCTATTCCCTACACGCTCGTATCGCGGCGAGACCCGTCCATCCTGCTGGGAAGGCTGGCCGCGTTCCGGGAGCTCCGCAAGACGTTTTCCAGCCGCCGTGCCATTCAGCGGTCCCGGCGTGTGGGATGGTCCGATCTCTCGGAGACGGTGGACGGCTTTTATTCCCCGTGGGCGCTGTTCCGCCGCTACTCGCGTCTCAGGTCCGTCCTCGCCCGACGATCCGCGGTCTAGCCCGCGCCATCGGTTCCCGTACCCGGCTAGACCCCGACGCGTCGCTCTCTACCCCTTAGTTCCGCGTCCTCATAGGAATAGGAAGGACGCCTGCGTTTGCTACACTCGCTTTTCACGGGGCGTGGCGCAGTCCGGTAGCGCACTTCAATGGGGTTGAAGAGGTCGCAGGTTCAAATCCTGTCGCCCCGACCAGCTCAATACTTCAGACCGCCGCAACCCGTCGTCCTAAGCTGATCTACGGGCGAGCGGCATTCTTCCGTCTAGGCGCCGCGAGCCAGCCAGCCTCGTCAACTGCCTATTCGGTCGGCTCCTCAGCTTCTTCCTCTGGTTCCGGTTCGACATCGGGTGCCGCGACCCTGGCCATTAGGACACCGATCTCATACAGCAGGTACATGGGAATCGCGACCGTCATCTGTGTGAACGGGTCAGGCGTCGGAGTGATGATCGCGGCTATTATCACGATCACCACAATCGCGTAGCGGCGGAACCTGGACAGCGTTGACGATTTGATTATGCGTAGCTTGGCCAGTAGGAAAACGATAAACGGCGTCTCGAAGACCAGTCCGACCGCGACCAGCAGCTTGGCCACGAAGGTGACGTGATTGTCTAGCGTTAGCTCGGTGCTGATGAAGTCCGGTGTGAACGTTGTCAGGAAGCCCATCGTGAATCGAAGAACAACGAACCACGCAAACAGGGCGCCGATAATGAACATTATGGATATCGCTGGAATCGATATATAAAGCCACTTTTTCTCGTTTTCGTAGAGTCCCGGAGCCACAAACGCCAGGATCTCGTACATCACGATCGGACTTGCGAATCCAACTCCGGCGATCATCGACAGTTTGATGAATGTGAAGAACGCCTCGGTCGGGGCTATTTGTTGTAGCCCCACGCCCTGGGGCAGCGGCGATGCCATCAACTCGAAGACAGCGTCTTTGAACGGCCACAGCGTGAAGCTGGCTATTCCGACCGCTATCGCCGCAATCGTCAATCGCTTGCGGAGCTCCACGAGGTGTTCGCGGAGCGTCATTACTCCTTCAGAGTCACCCTCCGAAGCGGGCCCTTGGCCTGTGTTTATCGTGGTTTCCGCCAACTCAGTCCTACGCCTTTGTGGCTTCCGCCGCGCCTACCGGTGCCTTCATGGATTTCGCTATCGACCCCAGCACGCCGTTCACGAATGACCCCGAACTCTCTCCACCGTAACGCTTCCCAAGCCGGACCGCCTCGTCGATTGTTACCGGCACCGGCACGTCTTCGAGCATCATCTCGGCCGTCGCGATACGCATTATCGATAGGTCGATCTTCGAAAGCTGATTGAGCGGCCACTGCGGAGCGGCCGCCGCGATTCGTTCGTCTATCCTAGCGCCACGCTCTGAAACGGCTAGGCAAAGCCGTTCAGCATAGTCCATGTCTTCCTGATCGACTCCCTGTTCTTCACCGCGCAGCTTTAACAGTTCCAAACGCTCCGCGCCTCTTGAGTCCGCTTCAAACAGGACCTGTAGCAGAAATTCGCGAGAATACCGTCTGCCTCGGCGCGTCATGATCGTCTCAAGACACACGCATCGCGTCGGCTCTTCAAACCGGTCGGCAGCGCGCTACAGACCATTTTCTCAGACGGCCACAAGCGCGGTGTCTGGCTGCGACGCGCCCAGCGACTTGTCCAGATGGTACTGCCCCCGCACGAAAGCCGGATCCGAAAGCGCCTCTTCAAGATAAGCCAGATTGTTCGTAACCCCCTCGATTTCGCACTCGGCAATGGCCCTGCTGGCTCTGGCCACGGCTTCCGGCCTGTCGCGCCCCCAGCAAGTTATCTTCGCAAGCAGCGAGTCGTAGTTTGGCGGTACGTTATACCCGTCATACGCATGGGTGTCGATGCGGATACCAGGTCCGCCCGGTGCTACAAACTTCGTAATCACCCCTGAGGCTGGCTGCCAGTCTCGCGAGGCGTCTTCCGCGAGCACGCGGCACTCGATGGCGTGACCCGTTGACGTAATTTCGCCTTGCGTCATTCCGATTCCTTCGCCCGCCGCGATAGCCAGCTGCTTCTTGACGATATCGACCCCGGTAATCGCTTCCGTGACCGGGTGCTCTACCTGAAGGCGTGAGTTGATCTCGATGAAGTAGAAATCGCCGTCGTCTCCAACGAGAAACTCCACCGTGCCGGCATTCGTGTAATTCAGGTAACGGGTCAAGTCGACGGCGGCCTGGGCAAGTTTTCCGCGTAACTCACTCGATAGTCCCGGCGCGGGGCTTTCCTCGATGACTTTCTGATGACGGCGCTGCACTGAGCAGTCGCGCTCCCACAGGTGCAGCTGCACCGCCTCGTCCGCGAGGATCTGGACTTCCACGTGTCGCGCCCCGGTCACAAGCCGTTCCAGGTATAGGTCGCCGATTGAAAACGATCCGCGTGCTTCGGCCTGGGCGCGCACGAACAGCTCGGGCAATTCGGCCGGCGTCTGCACCCTGCGCAGTCCGCGCCCGCCGCCGCCTGCCTTCGCCTTCAGCATCGCCGGGCAGCCGATTCGCTGCAGTTCGGACTTCGCCGTTTGAACGTCCAGGAGTTCCCGGTTCGACGTTTCCAGCGTAGGCAATCCAGCCTCTCGCGCGAACTCTATAGCCAGGCTCTTGTCCGCAACCGCCGCTATGACTTCCGGCGATGGACCGACGTAGGCGATTCCGTATTGATGACAAATTTCGGCAAAGAAAGCGTTCTCGGATAGAAACCCCACGCCCGGATGGATCGCGTCCGCTCCCACTTTCAGGGCGGCGCTGATGATATTCGGGACATTCAAATAGCTTTCGGTTGGCGAGCCGGGTCCCACGCACACAGCCTCACCCGCCATTTGCGTGTGCAGGCACTCGCGGTCCGTCTCCGAATACACCGCTGCCGTGCTTATGCCCAACTCGCTGCAAGCTCGCATCACGCGAACGGCGATCTCGCCTCGGTTAGCTACCAGTACTTTCGAGAACATCCCGCTACGTTCCTACATCGCCAGTCCGCCGTCAACCACCAGAACCTGACCGGTGACGTAAGCGGCCAGGTCCGACGCCAGAAAAGCGACGACTCCGGCCACGTCCGCTGGCGCGCCCATGCGTCCCATCGGGATCATCTTCACTACTTCTTTCCGAGTGATCTCCGGGATAGCGTCAGTCATGGGTGATTCGAGAAATCCCGGGGCAACCGCATTCACTGTAACGCTTCTCGAGGCCACCTCTCGGGCGAGCGACTTCGTGAAGCCTATGAGACCCGCCTTGGCCGCCGAGTAGTTGGCTTGCCCGGCATTTCCCATTAATCCCGCCACCGACGACACGTTGATTATCCGGCCCGATCTCGCTCGCATCATCGACCGCACAACCGCCCGGCTGCATAGAAACGCCGACTTCAAGTTGGTGTCGATTACTGCGTCCCAGTCGTCGTCCGACATCCGCGCTAGCAGAGCGTCCCGCGTAATTCCCGCGTTGTTTACGAGGATATCCAGCCCGCCCAATAGATCGGTCGCCGTCGACACGAGACTCTTCGCGTCAACTGAGTTCGACACGTCTCCGGCAACCTGAACGGCATCGCCGCCGGCAGCGGTGATCCGATCCACCACCGCCTGAGCTGCTTCCTCGTTGGATCTGAAGTGGACCGCCACCTTGACGCCGGCGCGCCCAAGCTCCTCCGCCACGGCGCTCCCGACCGCCCCCGACGCCCCGGTCACCAGCGCTCGCTTGTTCTCCAGTCCCGGATGGGTCACGTACTCAGTTCCCTTCGAGCCGGCGCGCGAGCTTCCGCACGCCTTCAACGTCCCCGGCCGTCACGGCCTCCGCCCCGTCCACGCTTCTCGCAGCGAGACGCGAGAGAACCTGCCCCGGTCCGACTTCCACGAAGTCTCGCACGCCGTACGTTTCAATATAGCCAATGGACTCAGCCCACCTTACGGGCGACGCCCCTTGAGCCGAAAGCGCCCTCCGCACCGCGGCGGCGTCCCCGAGAGGTCTTCCCTCAATGTTACCGACGACGGGAATCCCCGGGTCTCCAAGCAGAACGGCCAGCAACCGCCCCTCCATCTCCGACGAGGCGGGAAGCATAGCCGACGTATGAAATGCTCCCGACACGCGCAGCGGCACTGCTCGACGAAATCCGTATTCCGACGCCCGCCTTCGCGCCATGGCCACCGATTCGAGATCACCCGCCACCACAACCTGTTCCGGCGAGTTGTAGTTCGCAACGTCCAGGTAGCTCCCTCCCACGCTTTCCCGGATGTCGCTGCATAGCCGGGTCGCGGCCTCGGTCGTTCCTGACAGCAAGGCCAGCATCGTTCCCGGCCGCCGCCTGCCGGCCTCTTCCATCCCCCGCCCCCGGCCCCCCCCAAGCCCAGGCCGTCCCCCCCCGACGGCCCCCCGGAC
>JAPOVO010000326.1 GCA_026708165.1 Chloroflexota bacterium
GGACATCAATCCCACCGAAGACACCGGAATCCTGATAAGCGGCGGGCGGGCGCCGGAGTACATTCGATACGACGAGGACCTGCTCGGCACTGTCAGGTACTTCGTTGAGGCGGGGCTTCCGGTCGGGTCCGTTTGTCACGGCATAGAAGTCTTGGCGACCGCGGGAGTCATAGAAGGCAAGCGCGTGACTACGGTCAAGAAGTGCAAGTTCGACGCCGAGATCTGCGGCGGCATTTACGTTGACGAGCCGGTCGTGATCTCCGGCAACGTGATTACCGCGCGCACCTGGCACGACAATGCCGAATGGATGCGTGAGTTCATGCGGCAGCTCAACCGGGCCAGGGTCGAGCGGGAGAAGGTCGCCTAATAACTCCACGGCGGCGATTGTCACCTCAAGCCACACTGCGCCCGCGATTCGCTTGCGAACGCTAGGGGATCTTCAGTTCCACAACTACCGGCAAATGGTCCGAGGCCAGCGACTTAGGCGCCTCGGCTCGCACAAAATCCAGGTCTGACGAAGCGAACGCGTAGTCTATTCGCTCTTCGAGATCGTCTGACGGATAAGTAGGCCCCGCGTTGCCAGCCTCCAAAAGCAGGTCGCGAAGTCCCGCGCCCGTTATCCGGCTGTATTCGGCGGAGTCCGGCTCGGCGTTGAAATCCCCAATAATCAGCGTGCTCGGATCGCCGCCCCAGACGTCCAGCACCGTATCGATCTGATTCAGCCTGATCGGTGCGCCATCGTCCTCGTGGTCGAGGTGTGGTGCCAGCACACGCACTCCCGATCCTCCAAACAACACGTACGTCTCCAGCACGCCTCTTGGGACGCGGCCGGGATTGTCAAAGCGATGATTCTCGGATTGCGTGACAAAATTCGTGAGCAGCGCGTTGCCCCATAGGTCGCCCACATTGGAGCCGAATTCGGCGCTCATGCCAAGCCGTCGTGAAAGCCAAAGTAGCTGATCGGACATGCCCGAAATCACCCATCCGCGTCCTACCTCCTGCAGCACAACGATGTCCGGGTCGTGGCGCTCTATCTCAGCGGCCACCGCCTCGAGGTCCCACCGGCTAGAGATGCCAAAGCCCTGCCTGATGTTGTAGCTGACGATGCGGATCGTATCGGTACCTGAAGCGTTTCGCGGTTCGATCTCCGGCCTGTCTAAAGCGGCCCTCGCCGCTCCCGGGACTATGGCCAGCACAAGCAAGACGAGCACCACCGAGGTGGTCGCGCGATTTGGCGCTGGAGAGGGCGCCCGACGGAGACTTCCCAGCAATCCGGCCAGCACCGCGACCAGTACGCACGCGATAAGCACCCACTCGGGTGCGTAGAACGAGTAGAAGACGAACGTGAAAATGAAAAAGAAGACGAACCCGACGGTCCCTGCGATTGCCGGAACTGCGGCCGCCGACTTTGCGCCGGAACCGTGATCGGCATCCGGCACGGCGGGCATCCACGCCAGCAGGCGAGCCAAAGCCGCTCCGAGCGGGACGACGGCCCAGCCATAGCCCGCCATGCGGAACAGCGCCAGTCCCGCGATCGCAAGCCCTATGGCCGCTGCCGTCGATACAGCCTTCCAGCGTCCGGCCTCCGGCAACGCGGCCCAGCCGAGTCCGAGAACGGCCCCCGCGGTAACCAGCGCGGCTGTGGCCGACCAGTCGATCCCTCCTGTCGCGGAGACCTGACCAAAGTTCCCGGTCACAAGCATGAACAGCAGCAGCCCCACCGGGATGCCCACGATGGTCCACGAAGATGAAGAACGAACCCCGGCAGACTCGACACTGCTACCGGCGTAGGCGAGGATCAGTACTCCGACCGCCGATATCAAGGTAATCGCCATCGCGGCGGAAGAAGATGCAAACGGCACGTCTACCGTCAGAAATCCCGCTCTCGCGGCAATGTCCAGCGCCATCCCCGCGGCCAGTCCGCCCCCAGACTCGCGGCCCCGAATCCCCAGAAACGAGACCACCAGCCACGTAAACGCTAGAGTACCCACGAGTCCCAGATACACGTCCGCGACAGGATTGGCCGTCGCCTGATCGGCGATTCTCACAGCCGCTAGCAAGGAAGCCGCCAGGAGCATGGTTGGACGCC
>JAPOVO010000170.1 GCA_026708165.1 Chloroflexota bacterium
GAGCGTGAGCTTGAAGGTGTTGCCGAACCGCCTGCTCTCTCGCCAGTGGGCTCTCCGGACCGGGGCGTTGGCGGCTCTGGTTGGGAACGCCATTTAGCCGCGGCCCTTGAAATCGCCCTCGTAGTACACCCAGAGCGATGACGATCGGAAGACGAGCAGCGTGAGGATCATGATGTAGGCGAAGAGCAACCACGCCATGGCGGCGGCGTATCCCATCTTCAGATATTGAAAGGCGTTGCGGTAGAGGTGCAGCATGAAGAACAAGGTGGCGTCGTCGGGGCCGCCGTTGGTGATGATGTATGCCTGCGTGAATGTCTGAAGCGCCCCGATTATGCCGATTACGAGCAGAAAGAAGAGCACGGGCGACATCATGGGAATGGTGATGATCCAGAACTTTTGCCAGAAGTTGGCGCCATCTATCTCGGCGGCTTCGTAGAGCGACGTAGGGATGCCTTGCAGTCCCGCGAGATAGATCAACATGCCGCCGCCGACGCCCCACAGGCTCATGACGATAAGCGCGGACAGCGCCCAGTTTGGATCGATGAGCCAGCTCGGGCCGTCGATGCCGATCAGGCTGAGAAGCCAGTTCGCGAGTCCGAAATCGGCGTTCAAGATCCACTGCCACAGGAAAGCAACGGCAACTCCAGACACGACGGCCGGCAGGTAGTAAACGACTCTCCACAGGCTGAGCCCCCGCACCCTTTGATTCAGGAGGAGCGCTATAAGAAACCCGAACACGAGGTGCAGCGGGATCGATACAAATGAATAGATGGTGGTGACCTTGAGTGACTGCAAGATCAGCTCATCCGTGAAGAGCTGCTTGTAGTTGTCGATGCCGTTGAAGGTCGGACCCTGGAGGAGCGGATAGTCGGTAACGCTCAGGTAGACCGACGCGACCATGGGGCCTGCGGTGAAGATCACGAATCCGATGATCCAAGGCGAGGCCCAGAGCCACCCTTCGAGATTCTCGCGGCGCGTTCGCGAACCGATGCCGCGATCTACAAAGGTCTTAAGTGCTCGACCAGCTACTGACATCTCTGAACCGGAGTCGGACTAGGGTCGCCCGAGGGCCGGAGACCGAGCTCCGGCCCTCAGGCTCGCCCAATTACGGTGCGGTGCTGTCCAGGAGTTCCTGTTCCTGCATCTGCATACCGGCCAAGCCTTCTTCGACGGTTAGCTCACCGGTGAAGATCTTGCGCTCCCAGTCAACCCAGGCCTTGACCAGCTCGCCCCAGGTTGCGTAGGGGTCGGCGGGCAACGCCCTGGTGTATTCGCGGGCGCGGAAGAGCGCCTGCCGGTTCGGGGGACCGCCGGCAACGGCCGGATCGAAGTACAGCTTGCCCGAGCTTTCGCGAACGGGGTTGAGCGTGTTGGTCGTGGCGAGGATGTTCTGGGCTTCGGCGCCCAAGTTGAACTTCAGCCACTCCCAAGTCTCGTCTTTGTACTCGGTGGCCGGGTTCATGGCCATGCCGCAGATGTTGGTGGTGCCTCCGCGCATTCCGGTACGCGGATGCGCCGGCATCTCGACTATGTCCCAGGCGAACTCCTGGTTCTTGGCGTTGTTCGCCAATCTCCAGCTTCCCTCGGGAACGATCGCGAGTCTCTTGCTGAAGAAGAGCTGGCCGGTGTTGGCCGACTCCAAGACCGCCGGGCTGGCAGAAGCGCCGTGCTTGAGACGGAAGTCTGCCAGATACTGGAAGGCCTCAATCGCCTCGGGCGAGTTGATAATCGACTTGCGGTTCGCTTCGTCGATAAAGTCGCCGCCGGCGGACCGGACCCAGTTCAGCCAGCCGGTCTCGATGCCGTTGGTCGAGTGGAAGCCGAACTGCGTCGTCTCGTCGCCGTCCTTCTTGGTGAGCTTCAAGCCGATCTCGAGGAGATCGTCCCAGGTCCACTCCTGTTCGATTTCCCTGAGTGGGGGAAGACCCGCCTCGGTGACCATCTCCTCGTTGTAGGTGAGGGCCACCGTCGTGTACATGCTTGGAAGTCCCCAGAACTTGCCCTTGAAGGTCCCGTAGTAGTCGACGGAAGTCTTCCAGGTCTGCTCTAGGTCGTCCCCGACCTGCATGTCCTTCTTGA
>JAPOVO010000083.1 GCA_026708165.1 Chloroflexota bacterium
CAGACGGCATCAGAGCCACGTCGACGGCGGCGAGCGCCTGCCCGGCGCGTTCAAGACCGGGCCATCCCCAGTAATGAATTCTCCCCGAAAAACCTGCTATCGCGTTCAATCGTTCCAGCTCTACGTGCTCGCCTCTATGCCCCCTGCCTAGCACCAAAAACCTTGCTTCCGGCAGTCTTGTAAGAAAGCGCTGAATCAAAGATGCAAATCCGACAAGCGGAAACTCGAAGAAGCGCGAGTAGACAAGCCCTATTGGACGTTCGCCCTCAACGCCGAGCGCCAAGCGGCCCTTCCGTCGGTTGCCCGGCGAACTCCAACCGCGGGAGCGGGCCGGATCGTAGAAGTTCGGAATCTTCACTACCGGCTTTCCGCAGTCGGCGATCCGGCGCGCCAGCTCGTCGCTCGCGGCTGTGACCGCGTCGTTTTTTGTCAGGGAAAACCTCTCCTGCAAGTCAAATCCCCACTTGAGCGCCCAGGGGTAACGCTCGAATTGCGACCAGCCGCCCCGCCCCTCCCAGTCGTCGCAGTCCAGCACGAGAGCCGCCCGCGTGCGTCTGAACCAGAGATCGATCTGCACCAGACCGGATGCCGCTTTGGGCTTGAAGACATGCACTACGTCGGGATCGATTGACTCAAGCCTCTGCACGATCTGCCTATACATCGCTATTTGATCGTGAGGCGTCTCGAGCGCCCGAGCATGACGGTGCTCCGTGGGAGCGGCCCAAACGAGCCTGACACCGTCTTCCAATTTTGGAGACGACCACTCGTCCCTGTTGTCGTAGGGCGGAATCAGCACCGTGCATTCATGACCGCGTAACGCAAGCGCGCGCGCCATCGGCATCACCCGTGCCGAGGTAGTCGCCTTGGGCGCCATTGCAAACGGCGCGACCAACGCTATCTTCAAGCTTGCCGCGCCTTCCTGCGATCCCACAGGACGAGCGCGACCGCCGCCGCCAGAAGCGCGACTAGCGACGCTATCGAGATTCGTGTCCCCAGCAAAAACGCGTTCGATTCATAGGAAAACGCGACCTCGTGCGATCCGGCTGGAACCGGTACGGCCTTGAAAAGCATGTTGGCCCGCATCACGGGCGCTTCCTCTCCGTCAATCCGCACCTTCCAGCCAGGGTAAATCGCGTCCCCCACCACTAGAATCGCGTTCTCGGTTGTATCCACGGCCACGCCGATTCGTCCAGCCTCGTAGCTCACAACTCGCGCCTCCCCACGCGCGTTGCCCGCCCCAAGATCGAACGTCGGAATCTCCGGCGACTCAGCCCTTGCACCTGCCGCTTTTCCCACGAGATTCGCTAGATTGTCTTGACCAAGCGCGCCGGCTCTCGCCCGTGGACCTCGCAAGCCCGCGTCCCGCAACTGGTCGCCAAACCAGCCTAGCAACGGCCGCGATGGCGACACGCTCGTATCGGACTTCTCCAACAGCACCACCTCTCGCGGATCGAAGCCATCGCTGCGCAGCGCGGCCGCCGCCGCCTCGGAACCGTCCGTCACTGCAAACGAGTTGACGAGAAACACGCGCGGAAGGGGATTCGGATTCTTGTAGACCTTTGCGTCAGTCCAATGGAGAATCTCCAACGGGTCGGTCATCCTCAACGGCAATGGAATAGCTTGCCCTTGATCGTTAGTCACCGTTATCGCCCGCACCGTTAGTTGCATACCAGGCGCCGACCTGATTCGAATCCCGTCGGCGAGCCCCGGCGAATCGATCTTGCGCTTCGAAACGTAGCTCGAAGCCGTCAAGTCGGTCACGATCGAGTCGCCGATCTCGATCGCGAATTTGCCGCCAGATAGACTCGCCCCGTGCAAAACCGGCATCGAAGCTAACACCGTCTCGCCCCGCAACGTCTCTATCCATCCCGACGTTTCAATAGCATCGCCGCCTTCCCCTGCGGTTACCTCGCCAACAACCGCGACCTCGCTTACCCTGATCTCATTGGCGAAAGGCACCGTCACAGCGCCGCCGGGCTCGATGCTCAAGTCGATCTCCCTGTCGAAGAAAACACCGTCCACATCGAGGTCGTTCTTCCGATCCACGATCAGGTAGCCTACCCCTAGC
>JAPOVO010000416.1 GCA_026708165.1 Chloroflexota bacterium
TACGAGATAGACCGGGACACGCTCAACGCCATGGAGGCGGTTCGGGCGGAACCGGACGACTACAGAATGCTCCACCTGCCCATGACCGGTCCTGGATCGTACACGAGCGTCAGTGGGAGACAATCACCGCCCGGTAACAATCCGTTCGTTGCGGAGTCCGCCAAGCGAGGCTTTTGGCTGTCCCCCAGGCCAGACTCGTTTCCGCAGTTCTTCGCCACGGTCTTTCACACGCTGCTGGGGCACGCCCGCTATCCCGTTCATAACCTGCTGAACCTGGGCCGCGTCGAATACGTGGCGTTCGATCCTCATTGGCAATCCCGCTACGCAGAGTTCATCAGGAGCGACGGTAGGCCCTGGCTGGCCGGTCTCGAACGTCCCGAGCGGATCTCACGAATGATCGAGCGTCAGCCTTGGCTCATGCCGGACCTCGACCTTTCCGAGGGGCAAGTTGCGGTGATGCGTGTCACCGGTACTCCCGACCCGAAGTTCGGCATGGCCGAGACGGTTATCGCGGGCTCGCCCTCCCTCAGACACATGGCGACCGGCTGGCAGTTCTTCGACGCGGATCGCCGAGTCACTCACCTGCACGATCTGTCTCGAAATCCGGACAGGGCCGAAAACTCCATAACCGAAATTTGGATAGACGACGATATTGCCGATCTGGCATTCAGTTACGTCGGTTCCCGCTATTCGGTCGAACCCGCCGACCAGATCGGCCCAAACTCGTCACGGGCGGATATCGACTGGGTTGCTACATACCGAAATGCCGCCTGGTATCTCAACCACGCGATACCGGATGCAACCAGCAGCATCGTCACCGACGCGAGTCTCTCCAGGTACGAAATATCGCTGCATGCACACGGCCATGACGACGAGCTCTGGGTCCGGCATTTCACAAGCCCGTACGGCGGCGAGTTGGGAATGACTCTGGACGGACGGCATCTCACCACGATTCAAACACGCTCGACCCTGCGGCACGGCTACCGATGGACTCATGTCCCGCTCTCGGACCTCGCCGCCGGGCAACACGTCCTGAGCATCGAAAACAGGAGCGCGAACCTCAACGCGGTTTCCCGCGTTGTACTCGCACCCCCGGATGTGATCCGCCAAGCCGAGCGGCGGGCGGCGAGCGCATTCGGCCGCTTGCCGGTTCGCATCGTGCTCTCGGATCTTGAGTTGACGGACGGCGCCCGCGTCTTCGAAGTTCCAATCGGAGGCGAGTTCAACCTCGACGCCGCGGTGCCAGCCGACGCCCGGGTGGAGATCTCGGTGGACGGCCAGGTTGTCGATGTCCTGCAATTTCCAATCGATGACTCTTACAAGAGGCTCACCGCAACAGTACGCCTGAACCGAGGCGAGCACGAGATCCGGCTAAAGTTCCTTGACAACCGTGCCTTCCCGACCGTCGAGTTCTACGGCCCCACCGAGTCCGGCGCGCTCGAGAACTGCGAGACCGCCTCGTGCGAAGGCATCCATAGGATCGTTGTGTCAGGCTCCCGCGACGGTAGGACGGTCACCGTCGCCGGACGCGTCAGCCCGGGCCGGAACGGCGCCACCATTCTCGCCGGCCAGCTAGAGCCGCAAGTCACGTACCACGACCGATTCTTGGGGCCAAGCGCCGAATTCCGCGACGTAAGGCTCACGGTCCCGCTCGACGCAGGATCTGAGCGCGCATTCTTCGAGATCAAGCCCAGCGGCCGACCTCCTCATGGGGCGGCCTTCGATCTTGGCGAAGTGACGGAATCGCAACTACCGCACTCGATATCGCTCGTGGCGTGGAAGGGCGAGGCGGCAGCGACCGCTGACGCGGGCGTCGACGGGACAGGCGACGGTGGGCCAACAGCGTTTACCGCCCGCTACAACGGCCCACCACGAAAGGCGCTCTTGAGACTCGACGAGAGGTTCGACCCACGCTGGCGATTCACCATCGACGGCCGCGAGGCTGATAAAGCAGACGACGTAATCCTGGACGGTCACTTCAATGGCTGGTTCGTCGATCTGAAACCCGGCTCGGAAATCCGGGTCGGCTTCGCCTTGGCACCGGTTTACGGCTGGTTACAGG
>JAPOVO010000356.1 GCA_026708165.1 Chloroflexota bacterium
ACGGCGCGCGCGGGTCGTCGGGAAAGAAGGGCAATTTCGTTCTGACAATGCTGAGGCTGGCTCGCGAGCGGGGCGAAGTCAGGGTCGTGAACGACCAAAGATGCACTCCTACCTACGCCAAATATGCGGCTATGGCGATCGCTGCACTCGTTCATGCCAACTGCAACGGCACGTTTCACGCCGTCAGCACCGGCGATTGCACGTGGTACGAGTTTGCCCTGGAGATTCTCCGACTCTCCGGGGTATCCGCTAAAGCGTTTCCGGTGACATCCGAAGAGTTCTTCGATGGCGTGCGCAGGCCCCCGTATTCGGTCCTGGATTGTTCGCGATTCGAGCAAGCCACAGGCGGGCGCCTTCCGCCGTGGAAGGACGGGCTGCGGGACTATCTGACTGAGATTGGCGAGCGTCGGCACGACTAGTGTGAGCACCGCGACGGCCGTCGGAGGTCAATCGGATCTTCGACCGTTGGTCCGTGCAACCCTATGGCGTATGCACTGAGATAATCTACGGCGTGATCTTCAGCACTAAACCGGGCCGTCAATTGACTGAACCGTATGAGAACCGGAGCCACGACACCACGTTCTGCTCATGAGCACCGCTGAAGCGCTCCCGCTCGTCAGCGTGATTATTCCGTGCCGGACGACCACTCCGGAGCTGGACCAATGTCTGGATGCGCTCCATCGCCTCGTCTATCCGAATTTCGAAGTCCTGGTGATTACCGACGAACCGGCCAGCGACGGGCGGGACTCGGTCCGGTACCTTGCATCGGGCGCTGTTGGACCGGCGGACAAACGCGATCAGGGCGCGAGGGAATCGAGGGGGACGATTCTCGCCTTCATCGACGACGACGCCTATCCCGACGGTCAGTGGCTTAGGAAGGCCGTCGAGGTCTTCGCCGATCCGCAGGTCGCGGCGGTCGGCGGCCCTGGCGTTACTCCTCCGGAAGACAGTTTCCTTGCGCGAGCTTCCGGATGGATTTCGTCGTCGTATCTCGGCGGCGGAGTGCAGCGCTACCGGTTCATACCCGAAAAGGCGCGCTGGGTGGATGACTACCCTTCGATGAATTTCCTGGTGCGCAGGTCCGCGTTTGAGAAGGCCGGCGGCTTCGGCACGCATTTTTTCCCCGGAGAAGATACGAAGCTCTGCCTTGCCATAGTCAATGACGGCGGCAAAATCAGGTACGATCCTGGGGTGCTGGTGTACCACCACCGGCGCAATCTGATCGTCCCTCACCTCCGCCAGATCGCCCAGTACGGCATTCACCGTGGACACTTCGCCCGAATTTATCCACGTACCTCGCGGCGGCTGAATTACGCTCTTCCAAGCTTGTTTCTGGTGGGTCTGATTTTGGGGCCTTTGATCTCCCTCGCCGCGCCGCCGCTGTGGTTTGTCTACGTAGCCGCGGTAGCTCTTTACGGAGTCGCGCTGGCGCTGTCGGGGGCCGAGGTCGCCGTCAGATCGCGCAGTCTGGCTATGGGGGTCGTGACGGCACTGGGCATAGCTTTGACGCACCTAGTATACGGAGGGGCCTTCATCAAGGGGTTCGCGGCCCGATCCTTGGAAAGGTAGCCGTCGGGCGCGATAGCGACGCTAGACGGGCAAATCCGCAGAGGTTGCCTCGGCAGCTGTTTCGACCAGCTTTTCCGCAGGCAGCGGCGCCGTGAATCCGCCAGCGGTGTAGAGCTTGGTCGGAAGCTCCGCGACTCCCGTCATCGAAGCCGCGGCGTCGCCGGCGCCGTTGACCGAGCCGTTCTCGACCTGCCCCTTGCGGAAGTCGAGCAGGTGTCCCACCAGATATTTGGAGCCGCGGACGACGTAATAGCGGAAGTGGTCGCGGCTTTTGACCGCTGATCGCAGAGTACGGGCTACGTATTTGGGGGTCAGGAAGCTCGTATAGAGGGATCTTACGAGGCCCATGATCTGTTCGTCGGGAATCGGCGACTTGAGGACCGGCTCGCGCATGTCGAACCGGTGCCAGTTCTCCGGTCCGTCGAATCTCAACCAGTCGTTCTCGCGGGCCTGCGCGTAGAGCTGAGTTCCGGGATAGGGGATGACGATCGTGCCTTGCAGCGTGTTTATCCATCCGCGCTCGAAACACTCTCGCGTGTACTCCACGGTGCGGCGCGCTTCGTCGAACGTTTCCCACGGATAGCCGACCATGCAGGTCGCGTGAGGTTCCAGGCCCGCCTCGCTCGCCCAGCGGACCGAGTCCCACTGCTGCTGAACGGTCGTGCCCTTGTTGAGTAAGTCGAGCGTCCGCTGGCTCGCGGACTCGATTCCATAGAGGATGAAGCGGAAGTTGGCCGAAGCGAGCATCTCGTATTCGGCCTGGTCGAGGGCGTCTGCGCGCATGTTGCAGCCCATCATCAGGACTTTGTGCAAGCCTCGCTCTCGAAATCCTGCGCAGAAGTCGCGCAGCCAGCGGCCGACCGGGAAAGTTCCGGTGTCATCGAAAACCTCTTCCACGCCAAGCTCGGCCAGTTGCTCCAACTCGTCCAGATAGTCGTCGACCGGCCGTACTGAGAAGACCGGTAACATGCTGGTCCATGAGCAGAACGTGCAGCCTCCCGCGCCGCGTCTGGGACCTCCGGGCACTCGCCGCCTCCACCAGCAATCGGCGTCTGTTACGCCGGTCGCCCAGCCATAGGTTCCGAGCTTGAGAAAATTGCCGTTGCGGCGGGCGTAGAGTTTCCACTTGACGAGCTTGCGGTCGATATGAGGCCGTACTTCGACGGGAACCGGAGGACTCGGGTCTATGCCGGAGCTGACGATGTTATCCCCGTCCCGCCAAAAGACTCCGCCGCCTAGATCGTCGCCCCGCGACAGGTGGTTCGCGAGACCGAGAATCGCGAAGTCGAACTGCCCGCCTCGAATCGTGAAGTCGACGGGGCAATAGAGGAACGGCTCCTCCGGAAACGCCGTTATGTGGTCGCCGACCAGAGCGATCTTCATGGTCGGGACCCGCTCTTTCAGATCGGAGATGCACCGGTAGATCGCAAGGGCCGAGGGGGTCTTGGTTTCGATCATCATCAGGTCGGGCCGCGCCAGCTCGACTTGACGGCAGTACTCCTCCCACGTCCAGCCTTCTGCTATCCCGTCAAGCCAGACAGCCTCGTGACCAGTCTCTTCGAGCAAAGTGGCCGCAAGCGCCGGAAGCACCGGGAATATCACGGTGGCGTTGTCGCCGACGAAGTTGTTTAGAACGCGCAGCAACCCGTTTCCTGTACTGTCTCGGGTCGTGAAGACCTGGTACTGGCGATTCTGGCTTAGAAGCGGAATTCCCTTCTCGGATTCGAAGGGCGGAAAGCTTATGGCGACTTTCACGGGCTGATTCGTCTCATTTCCATATCTTAGGGGCCGCTATTACAAGCATAAGCGTTCCCTACGGCCGGGAGTGTGGCGGTTCTTATTCTAGGCTCCCCGCGCTACTCCTGCCGCTTCTTCACTCATGACCCATTGATATCTTCCCGGTCGCCGCTTTTGGATGAGACTGGTACGTGCGCGAATCTGCACAATGCAAGTTACCCATCCAAGGACGCTCGGACATAGCGATAACATGCCAAATCAACCAGAAGATACAATTGCCCGGATAAACAGCCGCACGAGCGAACAGCGATAATTTCATCGGTTTCCCGCAGTCGGTCGGATAACCGCTTCGGGTTCGCCCGCCCCCAACAAAGCAGAGCCTGGGGGGAAGGCTGGCGTTTTTGCGTATAGGTTGAGTGACGGCGAAGTGTTGAAGTGACCGATCAAAGAGTCTCAAAGCGACTCTCGGTGGTGATCCCCGCTTTTGCGCAGGAAGGGTCGATCGGTCCTGATCTCGAACGTATTCAGCGGACTATTGAGAGTGTTTCGCACGACTATCAGATCGTCGTCGTCGTCGATGGAGTGGTCGACCGGACCGCTGAAATCGCCCGAGGCGTCGCCGGCCCGCATACGAGTGTCGAGGTCATCGAGAAAAATCGAGGCAAGGGCTTTGCGGTTCGGACGGGAGTCTCGATGACGGATGGGAGAGTCGTCGGATTCATAGACGCGGGCGGAGATATCGATCCGTCGGCTATCCAGACCACCGCGTCGCTCATTGGAGACGGACTCGCGGATATCGCCATAGGATCGAAACGGCACTCGCTGTCCGAAGTCAAATATCCGCTGGGACGGCGTATTTCCAGCAGAGGCTATCAATGGCTCTGCCGGCTGCTTTTCGGATTGAGCGTGCGCGATACGCAAGTCGGCATCAAGTTCATGAGTCGCGCGGTTGCCGATTCCGTCATGCCGAGCTTGGAGACCGACGGGTTTTCATTCGACGTCGAAATGCTTGCGCTGGCCCACAGGCGAGGCTTCGTTCGTCTGCGGGAGTGTCCCGTCAAGATCGATCTTGCGTTTCCATCGACGATCAATAGTGGGACGGTGGTTCGGATGCTGCTAGACACCCTGCGCATATTCTTCAGGATGCGCGTCCTGCGGCGTTATGACGATTAGCCGGCCGCGCCGAGGGAAATCGGATGCCGGTTGGAGGGTATAGGCGCCAATCGAGTCCAACGCGCAAACTCTCCTCGACGCCGCACTTTAACTTGACATAAACCTGAGTAAGTCATCGGTCACCGCCTGCTGGCAGACGAGTCTTGAAAGACCTCGTCTTCCGCTCTGAGGCAGAGGTTTTTACGGGCTAGAAACTGGCGAGCAGTACGCTGTCCCGGGCGATTTCAAACAGCCAGTTCGAGAAGATTCCTACCGCAAGCCTTCCAATTCCGGTTGCAAAGCTGACCGAGGCCATCGCGTCGGGGTTTTTGATCGGCGACGCCCCGCTCCCTCCTCGGGATTCCGCATGAACATGTAGACCACCACGCGGAGATAGTAGTAAGCCGATACGACCGAGCCCACGACGAGGATTACGGCTAGCCATCCCAAGTCGGCTCCAACGAGCGCTTGAATTATGAACAGCTTTCCAAAGAATCCGGCCAGCGGCGGCATACCCAGCAGGGAGAGCATGAATATCGTCATCATCACCGCCGGCATCCAGGATGTTTGCGCCAGACCTCGGAACGCGCTGATCTCGACGCTGTCGGTCCGCTTTTCCATCACGAACACGACCGCGAAGGCGCCGATGTTCATCAGGGCATACGCGACGCCGTAATAGAGCAAGGTGTAGAAGGGCCTGTCGTCGGCGCCTGCCACGGTGGCGGCCGCGATACCCGCGAGCATGTAGCCGCTGTGAGCGATGCTCGAATAGGCCAGCATTCGCTTGATATTCGATTGCTGGACCGCCCAGATGTTCCCTCCGATGATGCTCGCTGCGGCCAGCACGTAAAGCAGGACCTGGATATTCGCCGAAACCGGCTCGAACGCCATGCCCACCATGCGGACCAGCATCGCCATCGCCCCGATCTTGGGTCCGACGGACATGAACGCGGACACCGGCGTCGGTGCGCCGTCGTACGCGTCGGGACTCCAGACGTGAAACGGCACAACGGCGACCTTGAAAGCCATGCCTACCAGCACCAGGCCGAGCGCGAGCAGGACCTCGATGTCGGGCGCGTCGACGATTGCGGGGAGCGAGTCGGCGATTGCCTTCAGTCCGGTTTGACCGGTTAGCCCGTATGTCCACGCCATTCCGTAAGCCAGCACAGCGGTGGCGAATGCGCCCAGGGTGAAATACTTGATGGCCGCCTCTGTCGAGATTCGCCTGAATCGCGTGAATGCAGTGAGGACATAGACCGGAATCGCCATCAGCTCGACTGCGATGAAGATCATTATCAGATCGGTCGCCCCGGCCAGCAGCATCATGCCGACCGTTGAGAACAGGACGGTCGCGGCGAACTCCGCGAACGGAATTCGTTCGAGTTGATCTACCGTCAGCACCAGCGTGGCGACCGCTACGAGCAAGAAGACCAGGCGCAAGAAGACGGTGAAGCGGTCGATGGTTAGCTGACCGCTGAAGATCGGCGTGGGGTCTATGTCTAGATACTGCAGCGAGAACGCGCCGGCGGCGAGAGCACCCGCGATGCCTAGCATGAGAGTTAGCCAGCGATTGTCGCGTTTGCTTACGACCGATACGAGCAGGATCGCCGCAGCCACCGCGACCACGATTATCTCGGGAACCAGCAAGGTCAACTCAGTCCTGGTCATCATTGGTTACTCGGATGGGTGAAGAAGGCGCATTCGATCATCAGTAGATGAATGGAATGCGGGCTGTGGAATTAGTGATGAAGTCGACGAACGTGCCGGGTGAGACTCCCACGTAGACGACCAGCGCCGCAACGGGGGCCAGAGCCATTACTTCGATCCGGTTCATGTCGGGCAGCCGCAGGAAAGCGACGTTCTTGACCTGCCCGAGCATCACCCGCTGATACATCCAGAGCATGTAGGCCGCAGCGAGCACGACACCTGTAAGGGCCAGCACGCCGGACCAGTATTGCCATCCGAACGCGGCGACCAGGACCATGAACTCACCCGCGAAGCCGCTGAGCATGGGAAGTCCGAGCGAGGCAAGGCTGAAGAATGCCAGCACAACCGCGTAGACCGGCATGGTGCGCGCCATGCCGCCCAGATCGGAGAACATGCGCGTGTGGGTTCGTTCGTAGATGATTCCGACGCACAGGAAAAGCGCTCCCGTCACGAGGCCGTGGCTGAACATCTGGATGATCGCGCCGTCCACACCGACCTGCTCCTGTGAAAATATGCCTAGGGTGACGAATCCCATGTGGCTAACGCTGGAGTAAGCGATCAGCTTCTTGAGATCGCGTTGCATCATCGCGACCAGGGCGCCGTAGATGATGGCGATAACCGAAAGCGCCATCATCCAGATCCGGGCGTCGTCGACCGCGTTTGGGGTCAGCGGCAGAACATAGCGAATGAAACCGTATCCGCCCATCTTTAGGAGTACGCCCGCCAGTATCACGCTTCCGCCCGTCGGGGCCTCCACGTGGGCGTCGGGCAGCCAGGTATGGAATGGAAACATCGGCACCTTGATCGCAAAAGCGAGGAAGAACGCCACGAATACCCATCCTTGCAAGGACTCGGCAAGCGCTCGGTCGGGCAGAACCTGTACGTCGAAGGTCTGCGTGTTGAAGTAAATGGCGAGTATCGCGACCAGCATCAAGACGCTGCCGATGAACGTGAACAGGAAGAACTTGACAGTCGCGTAGACTCTGTTTGGCCCGCCCCAGACGCCGATGATCAGGTACATCGGTATCAGCACGAGCTCCCAGAATACGTAGAACAGGACCAGGTCCAGCGCCAGGAACACCCCAAGCATTCCCGTCTCGAGCACCAGCATCGCGGCCATGTATTCCTTGACGCGCTTGTTGATCGTGAGCCACGACGTGGCGATCACAATCGGAGTCAGCAGTGCGGTCAGAAGGACCATGAGCACGCTTATTCCGTCGATGCCAACCTTGTATTGAACGCCGATTGCCGGGAGCCAGTCGTGCGCTTCGACCAACTGGAATCCAAAGGCGTCGCGGTCGAAACCGGCTATAACGGCTACAGTTGCCGCTAGGGTGACGAGCGAAGCCACCATCGCCACGGCGGTTGCCGAGGAGCGGCTGCGCGTCAGCAGCACCAGTACCGCCCCAACCAGGGGCGCCCAGATGATTATCGAAAGCTCGGCCAAGCTATCCGCGCTCGCTCATCAACGAAGCAGGAATTTGCACTCTACGACCACTCTCCATCAACGGAAAATCACAAACGCACCGACGGATACAACCGCTCCGGCGGCGATCAAGAATAGATAATTTTGCACCTGACCGGTCTGTACGCGCCGGGTAAGCGAGCTCGTGGCTCTGACGGTCCAACCGATCAGATTGACGATTCCGTCAACTATCTTGGCGTCTATCGCCCACAAGATAAGTCCGATCCCCTTGGTGACGCCGACGATCCCGTAGTTGACGATCTCATCGACGTAGTACTTGCGATACAAGAGCGCGTAGAGACGCGGCGAGACCGCCGCGACCGCTTCGGGAGATGGTTGACGCCGCGAGTAGACCGCGTAGGCGGTGACGATCCCGAACGCGGCAACGGCCGTGGAGATGATCGCGAGGGATATCACGGCGGTTATCTCGCCCGCTCCGGCGAAGTGATACACGCCGGGGACCTTATACAGGTAGTCGTGAATAAAGCCGTGCTCGGGCGGGAAGCCTACGGCCCCGCCTAGCGCCACCGCCCCGACCGCCAGAACCACGAGCGGGGCGACCATTGAGATCGGCGACTCGTGCGAGTGGGAGTGCAGTTCGGCATTTCGAGGCTTACCGTGGAAGGTGAGAATTATCATCCTGAACGTGTAGACGGCCGTGAGGAGCGACGCGAGGAGCCCCATGATCCAGAACACGGTAAAGGCCCATGAGCCGTCGTCGGCCACGCCCTTGAAGAAGGCGCTCGCCAGCAGTTCGTCCTTGCTCCAGAAACCCGCCAGCGGGAATACGCCCGATAGGGCTAGGCCGCCCAGCAGGAAGGTGAAGTAGGTCCACTTCATCCTGCGCCACAGGCCGCCGTACTCCGACATCTCCTGCTGGTTCTGCATCGCGTGGATGACGCTGCCGGAACCGAGGAAGAGCAGGGCCTTGAAGAATGCGTGCGTGGCCAGATGGAAGATTGCGACCGTGTAAGCGCCGGCGCCCAATGCCAGGAACATCAGCCCTAGCTGGCTCACAGTGGAATAGGCGAGCACTCGCTTTATGTCTGTCTGGGCGAGCCCGATGCTTGCTGCGAACAGAGCGGTAAAGGCGCCGATCCCGCCGACGACGAGTAGAGCCTCGTTCGACACTTCGAATATCGGTCTCATGCGGGCGACCATGTAAACGCCTGCGGTGACCATCGTGGCGGCGTGGATCAAGGCGCTGACGGGGGTAGGGCCCTCCATCGCGTCCGGCAACCAGATGTGCAGCGGAAACTGCGCCGACTTCCCCACCGCTCCGATGAAGAGCAGTAGGGCGATGAGCAACATCAGATCGGTGGAATGGTCGGAGACCGAGCCGAACACGTCGCTGTAATTCAGGCTTCCGAAGTTCCAGAAGATCAGGATTATTCCAATGGCGAATCCGAAGTCGCCGATCCTGTTGACGAGGAAAGCCTTTACCGCCGCGTCAGCCGCGGACTTACGCTGGTGCCAGAAGCCGATAAGCAGATACGAGCAAACCCCGACCAGCTCCCAAAACACGTAAAGCGACAGGAAGTTGTTGGAGAGCACCAGCATGATCATCGCGAACACGAAGAGCGGCAGCCAGGTGAAGAATCTGGCGAACGACTCGTCGTGCGCCATGTAGCCGATCGAGTAGACGTGTACCAGGAAGCTCACGCCGGTCACCACCAGCAACATCACCACGGTCAGGGGATCGAGCACGAAGCCTATGTCGATGTTGAACGAACCGGAGGAGACCCAGCGGTAGAGCGTGAAGTCGGGAGTGTCGGAGTGCACACCGCCGATCCATAGTGCGACCGTTGCCGCGAACGCCCCCAGGATGCTGGCCGAGCCAATGTATCCGGTGGCCTTCTTCAGGTATCTGGGGCCAAAGGCACCATTTATGGCGAACGCCACAAGCGGGAAGAGAGGTATTAGCCAGGGGAAGTCGGTCATCGAGCTATCAGGTTATTAGTGGACTCGACCAAAGCCATTACCAACGCAGAGTGTCGAGCCGGTCGACGTAGAACTCTGTGACGCGTCTGCCGAGGGCGACGAGAATCGCCAGTCCGACGGCTGCCTCGGCGGCGGCGACGGTCAGAGAGATCACGACGAACATGCTGCCCGCCATGTCCTCCAGGAATGCCCCGTAGGCCGCGAAGGTCAGGTTGACGCCCTGAAGCATCAGCTCGATCGAGATGAAGACTATGAGCACGCTTCGGCGCATTAGAACGCCAAGCGTGCCGAGCGAGAACAATATCGCGCCGACCAGCAGATAGGCATTCAATGGGATGCTCAAGCCGGGACTCCCCCTTGAAGGTCACCCATGGGTGGCAGGAGTTTCAGAAAGCTCGCGCTCGGATTGTTCCGATGATTCGTCTGTCCCCGCGGCATCCTCGATCATGTCCGGAGGTGATGCCAGAGACTCTTCATCGGGATTCCGCGCGAGCACCATCGCGCCTATCGCCGCCGCCAGCAGCAGGACCGAGGCGACCTCGAACGGAAGCAGGTAATCGGTGAACATCACTGTCGCGAGAGCCTGCGCGCTGCCGCCCAGCTCGTCGATCGTCTGTGGTGGGAACGCCCCCTTGAGGTTCTCTGAAGTCTCGGGTTTCGAGATCGCGATCCAGGCTACTTCGGCGAACAGCAATACCGCTATGGGAATTGCCAGCCAGATCTGGCGCCGGTGAACGGTCCGCTCGGTTTCGTGCCTGCGTAGATCGAGCAGCATCATCGTGAACAGAAACAGCACGACGATCGCGCCCGCGTAGACGATCACCTGAACCGCCGCAAGAAAGCCGTTTCCAAGAAGCACGAACATGCCGGCGACGTGGAAGACCACTACCACCAGCGAGAGCGCGGAGTGGACCGGGCTGCGCACCAATATTGTGGCCAATCCGGCAACGCTGGCGACTATCGACAGATATGTGAACGCTACGATCTGATCAGTCACGCCACAAATGCTCGAAGAGAGGCTGATCGGGATTCTCGGTCATTCTCATCATGTCGTCGGCAGTGAGTATCAAGTCGGCGCGATTGGGTGTGGAAAGGTGGTACGCGCGGGTCATTTGCAGCGCGTCGACGGGACACGCTTCCACGCAGAGATAGCAGAATATGCATCGTCCGAGATCGAACTGATAGCGTTCGACCCAGCGGGTGCCTTCGTCCGTTTCCGATGTGTCGATGCGTATTACGTCGTTGGGGCAGGCGGTCTCGCAGAGTCCACAGCCAACGCACGAAAGCTGGCCCGTGACCTCGTCGCGCCTCATGCCCACCATACCGCGGAAGCGTTCCGCGACAGGACGCGGGCTCTCCGGGTACATGTAAGTAATGGGTTTTCTAAACCCGATGCTGAGCACTCGAATGAGGCCCGAAATAATGCCTGTGCCGAATCCCATCAGCTAGCTCCAGCCGAGCCTGAGCACGGCGGTTATCAACAGGTTCACAATTCCAAGCGGAAGCAGGAACTTCCAGCAAAACGCCATAAGCTGGTCGTATCGCAGCCGAGGCAGTGTAGCGCGAAGCCAGAAGTAGACGAACATCAACGCGAGGGTCTTGAGCATAAACCACAGCACGCTCGTAAGCCCCTCGATTCCCGGGATCGTCCATCCATGCCAGCCGCCGAAGAAGAGAATGACGGCCAGCGCCGAAACCAGGAACATGTTGGCGTATTCGGCCAGGAAGAACATCGCGAATCTCATGCCGGAATACTCGACGTGATAACCCGCCACGATCTCGGTTTCGGCCTCGGGGAGGTCGAAGGGCGCGCGATTGGTCTCGGCGATGCCTGAAACGAAAAAGACGAACAGTCCCAGGATCTGCGGTACCGCGAACCACATGTCTTTCTGCTTCTCGACGATGTCGACGAGACTGAAGGACCCCGTGTAAACCAGCACGCCCAGCACGGCCACGCCCATGGTTATCTCATAGCTGATGACCTGAGCGGTCGACCTGAGCGAACCAAATAGCGCGTACTTGCTATTGGAGCTCCATCCCGCCATTACGGGGCCATACACGGCCACGGAGCCTAGCGCCAGTATGTAGAGGATTGCGACATTCAGGTCGGTCACCCAGAGTCCGATTTTGCGTCCTATCTCCACTTCGGGACCGATGGGAATGACGGCCCAGGCCATCGCCGCCGGAACGACCATGAACAGCGGGGCCAGCCAGAATACGACGCGGTCGCCGGCCGGAGGTATGAAGTCCTCTTTTGCGCCGAGCTTGATGCCGTCTGCGAGCGTCTGCAACAGACCCCATGGTCCGACCCGGTTAGGCCCGATTCTCGACTGAATTCGGCCGAGTATCTTGCGCTCGGCAAGCACGAACACCAGCGGCGCGAGCGGAACGATGATGAAGATCGCGAGAGCCTTGATTACGAGTATTAGGACGTCCCAGCCGTCTACCAAGGTCAGTCCTCTACCTTGCGCAGGGAAACCGGGGTGGCATCGGGAGCCGACCTGCCCAACTCTCTCACGGGCACTTCTGGCAATGAGTCGGCCAGATATACGACTCCGGCCGGGACGAAGCGCGACAGCTTGGCGGACGCCGTTACAGCGCCTCCCGCGGACGTCACTTCCACGGTCTGCCCGTCCTCGATGGCGAGGGTTTCGGCGTCTCCCTCGTTGATCTCGACCTGTGCCGGATACAGGTCGGCGAGTACCGGTCCGTGTCGCGCCGATGAGCCGGCGGTGTAGAGGTTCGTTTCGGTGACCAGCGCAAACGGGTAGTCGCCGCCGGGGGGCGGCACCGTTCCGTTCACAGAAGCGGCGGTCATGCTGCCTGACAGCTCCGCGGGCTTGGCCACTTCGTTGATTTCGCTCCAGAGGTCGGAGGATTCCCTGTAGCCGAAGTCGGCCCCCATTTGAGCGGCTATTCGCGCGGGAATCTCCCAGTCCTCCCGCGAATCCCCTAACGTCGGATTGGATTTCGTCACCGGACAGGCGCGTCCCTCGAAGTTGATGAAATGACCGCTCTTTTCGGCAAAGGTCGCACCGGGCAGCACCACGTCGGCGACGCTGGCGGTCGAATTCATGAAGATGTCCTGGACGATAACCAGCGACGCCTCGTCCATCGCATCCTTCGCCGCCGCCGGGTCCTTGGCAGTCGCAATGACGTCTTCGCCCATAACGTACAGGGCTTTCATTCTTCCGCCATACAGGAATTCATCCAGGCCAGTTCCCGGCTCTGTCGGCGGCAGCGCGCCCCAGAACTCCCCAAGCCTCGCCCGCGCTGCGGTGTCGTCGATGGCGGCGGGCCCGGGCAGCGCCGCCGGGTCCATACCGCCCTGAACCGCGCCGGCCAGGTTACCCTTCTCCGGCAGTGGGAATAGCTTGGTTTTGCCCGTGCTCAATGCCACATTGCAGGCCGCGCCCGCGATGTCGGCGACTCGCCCGGCAGTCCAGAGTCCCGTGTCCCACACGATGGCGGATTTCTCGGCATTTTCCAGAGCGTCGCGAATCGCGGCGATGTCGTTGCCACTTACACCCACGGTAGTCTCCGGATCGGCGATTTCCTCGCCGGCGATCGCCGCAAGCAGTTTGGATTCCGCACCAGGACGCACGCGCACTGACTTATGCGCGAACACATCGAGTGCCGTTCCGATTCGGGTGGCTGCGATGAGTTTCGGTCCGCCTTTTCTAGCAGCGGCCTTTAGGTGCGCCGCCAGAACGTTGTGCGTACCGTTGATATCGGCGCCGATAACCAATGCGACATCCGAATCAAGCAATTCGTCCTGAGAGTGGAAGACCGCTTCGCTGCCTAGCGTGGAGCTGATCACCTGGTGTGTGGCCGCGAAACCGTTCGGCCCAAGGTACACGTTGTTGGTTCCGACCACCGACCGCATCAGTCGCTGCAGAGCGTAGTTGTCCTCGTTCGTACAACGTCCCGATCCGACCGCGCCAATTGTCTCCGGGCCTTCCATCTCGGCCACGGCCGTCAGCCGGTCGGAGATGAACTCGATGGCTTCACGCCAGCCGACCTCTACAAGCTCGCCCGCACGCCGGATCATGGGACTGGTGATGCGCTCGTCGTCATTTACGAACGACCATCCGAAGAACCCCTTGACGCAGACGATGCCCCGGTTAGGTTCGACCGGCTCACCGACCCGAACCCTCAAGACCTCGCCTTTGCGGGACTCGACCTGAATCTTGCATCCGACGCTGCAGTGCGGGCACGTGCTGTCGGCTTGGACCGTCTGCCACGCGCGGGCCACGTGCTTGAACGGACGGCTTAGAACGGCGCCGACCGGGCAGACCTCGATGCACATCCCGCAGCGCTCGCAATCCATGAACTTGTGCTGCGCGGTGACGATGAAGGAACGCCCGCCCCGGTCCGAAACGTCGAGCGCATGAACGCCCATCTGCTCGTCGCACACTCTCACGCAGCGGTAGCAAAGAATGCAGCGGTTGTGGTTGATCATCACCACTTCGTTGAGGTTCTCTTCCGGGTACGCCTTCGAAACGGTCTCGAAGGGGCTCTTCCAGATGTTCAGACTGAAAGTCTCATCCTGAAGCTCACAGGTGCCCGACTGATCGCAATACGGGCAGTCGAGCGGGTGGTGCTGCAAGAGCATCTCGATGGTCTTGCGCCTGATCCCGACAATCGCTTCGGTGTCGGTGCGGACCTCCATTCCTGGCGCCACGAGGGTCGTGCACGAAGCGCTGGGACGTGGCGGCCCCGGCTGGATTTCGACCACGCACATCCGGCACGCGCCAACCGACTCAAGCGTCGGATGGTCGCAGAGCGTTGAAACGTGGATTCCCAGCGATCTCGCCGCATTCAGGACGGACGTGCCACGGGGAACCGAGACCTCGGTCCCGTCGATTGTCAGGGTTACGGTTTCCTGGCTTATTGTGACTTCCCCCCAGGCTGTTCGATCATCTGTCGACTTCGCCGAGAACTATATCGATGCTCCCGATCGTCGCGACCATGTCCGCGAGCATGTTGCCTTCGACTAGATACGGCAACGCTCCCAGATTAACGAACGACGGCGATCTTATGTGGCAGCGGTATGGGATGCCGGAGCCGTCGCTGACGAAGTAGTAGGCCAGTTCGCCCTTGGGCGATTCGATGGCCATATAGCACGCGCCTTCGGGCGGCGAGTATCCCTCGATCCATATCGTGAAGTGGTTGATCATCGCTTCCATGTCGCCCGTGACGCCGGAAGGCTCCCAGCCCGAGACTCGCTCGATTTCCGGTGGAACTACGTTGGCATTGGCGGCGTTGGCCGGCTCGCCTTGTAGTTCGCGCGCTCTCTCAACGCATTGCTTGATGATGTACGTGGACTGATAGAGCTCGTTGAGCCGCACTATGAACCGGGAATAGACGTCCCCGTCCTCGCCCACCGGTACCTCGAAATCGACTTGGTCGTAGCGGCAGTAGGGGCGGGCCTTACGAAGGTCCCACTTAACTCCGGAGCCTCGCAGGCATGGCCCAGTTAGACCGTAGCTGATGGCGTCTTCGGCGGAGATGACGGCTACGCCCTGTGTGCGTACCTTCCAAAGCTCGTTTTCGGTGAGGATGGTGTTGAAGTCGTCAAGCGTAAAGGAATTGGCAAACTCCTCGACGTGGTCCAGCCAGCCGGGCGGATCGTCGTGCCGGCCTGCGCCGCCCACTCGGAAAAAGTTGGTCGTGAGACGGGCGCCGGTAATCTCCTCGTATAGACCCGACACCTTCTCCCGTTCGCGGAACGCATATAGGAACATCGACATCGCGCCGAGGTCCAGGCCATGGGTGCCTATCCAGACGAGGTGACCGGAGATACGGCCCAGCTCGGCCGCGATCATCCTCAGATAATGCGCGCGCTCCGGAATCTGGTCTTCGATCCCCAGCAGCTTTTCCACCGCGAGGATGTAGCCGACGTTGTTGGCGGGAGCCGACGTGTAATCGGTCCGGTCCGTGTAGGTCATGCCGTGGTAGTACAGCTTCGACTCGATCAGCTTCTCGACTCCGCGGTGCAGGTAACCGATATCGGGCGTGGCCTTGGTGATCGTCTCACCGGACAGCTCGGTGAGCACCCGGAGCACACCATGAGTGCTGGGGTGCTGCGGGCCCAGGTTCAGGACCATCTCGCGCTCGGTGGCTTCGGCCATTTGCCCTTCGCCCCCTGCGGCGACCGGTTCGTTGCCTATCACGAAGCGTCTCCCCAAAAGTCGTCCGGCTCGACCTTGTTGTGCGCGTCTGTCTGATGGGCGTCGATTGGAAAGTCAGGCCCTTCGAGCGGAAATCCCTTGCGCAGCGGATGCCACTGATAGTCCTCGGGCAGCAAGATCCTGCGCAAATCGGGGTGATTTTCGAAGGGAATCCCCATCATGTCGTAGATTTCCCGCTCCTGCCAATCGGCGGATTTCCACAGTGGGGTCATGGAAGCGACGCTCTGACCGTCCGCGACCCTGGTCTTGACGGCCATAAACAGGTTGCCGGACATGGACCGCAGGTGATACACGACCTCGAACTCAAGCTCGTCGTCCGGCCAGTGCACCGACGTAATGTCCACGAGCATCGCCATATCCAACTCGGGATCGCTCTTTAGGCTGTTCATGACCGAGAAGATCCGTTCCGAGGGCACCTCGACCGCTACGTCGTCTCGGTAGATTTCGCTTTGGGTGATCGAGGAGCCTAGAAGTCCGGACACTTTCCCCAGCAACTCATCCGGCGTGTACTTCTGTTGGTAGCTCGTTTCGATCATACGGATGGTCTTAGGTTCAATCTCCGCGATTCCACTCGAAGACTCCCTTTTTGAATGCGTATGCGTAGGCCACCAGCAAGATGGCCACAAAGACCAACATCTCGCCGAATAGGAACAGACGATCCGAAAATACGCCTTGCTCCGCGTAATGGACGGCCCAAGGGTAAAGGAATACCAGTTCAACGTCGAAAACTACAAACAGCATCGCGACCAAGTAAAAGCGCACGACGTGGCGGCCCTTGGCGTCGCCGATGGGTGGCACGCCCGATTCATAAGGATCGAGCTTCGCGCCGTACGGCCGGCGGGGTCGCAGCAGCCACGCGCCAACGAGACTTCCGGCGCAAAATGCGAAGCCGAGCAGGGCGAGAACTACAACTCCTACGTATGCGGGCAAGTCGCCAAAACCTCACATTTCAAAATCGATGCGCTGGTCGACGTGGACATTTTAGGAGAGTCGCCGCTGTGACAGCGAATGCGAAAGATATTCGACCTCGATGGTCAGGTCTACGTTTGAGATTTGTACCCCCTCAGGAGCGCGGAGCCGTCTTGGAGCGAAGTTTAGTACGGCGCGGATTCCAGATGCGACAAGGCTGTCTAGAACTTCCTGCGCGGCCTCCGCCGGAGTCGTCATGATTGCAAGTTGGATGCCGAGTTCCCGAACCCGCTCCGCGAGCTTCGAGATCGGCTCAACAGTGAGTCCCGACAAGGTCGAACCGACTTTCCGCTGATCGTTGTCGAATGCGGCGGCTATCGTGAAACCCATCTGATTGAAGCCCTTGTATGCCAGCAGAGCCTTGCCTAGGTTTCCGACTCCGATGAGCGCCACGCTCCATTCGATATCGACTCCGAGAATGGCCCGAAGTTCCAGCCTTAGTCCCTCGACCGAATAGCCTACTCCGCGCCTTCCGAAGTGCCCAAAGTTCGCCAGATCGCGTCGTATCTGAGCCGCTGTAAAACCCGTGACTTCGGAAAGTCGAGCCGAGGAAATGCTCTGCGTGCCCGACGCGGCTTCTAGACCCAGCGTACGAAGGTATGTGGACAACCTTCGTACGGTTGTTTGTGGGACACTTGGCCTTTCCGCGGTCGGACTTGCCATCGAAGTAAGATTGACCCGCCGTTTCGAGGAGCAATCGACTTTTTGAGTACGTGAAATTTATCACATACTCTTGATACATTCGACACAGAGTCTATGCCGGTTCACGAACCGGACGGAGGAGCAAAGACACGGATCTACGCGCTGGTGTTGACGTGGGCGGCACCTTTACCGACCTGGTAGTTATCGCCGACGGTAGTGTGACTATCGGCAAGGTGCCGAGCACCCCCGACGATCCCAGCCGCGGCGTGCTGCGAGGACTGTCTTCCACAGGCGTCGAGCGGGCCGACGCGATAATTCACGGTTCGACAGTCGCCACGAATGCCATCCTGGAGCGCAAGGGCGCCCGGACCGCGCTGATTACGACGGCCGGATTCCGGGACGTGCTGGAAATCGGCCGCCAGGACAGACCGCAGCTCTACGCCATCGAACCGGTCCGCGAGGCGACGCTGGTCCCGCGAGAGTTGCGCCGCGAGGCCCGCGAGCGTGTCGACCATACCGGCGACGTGGTGCTGCCTCTGGACGAAGACGATCTTCGCGCCGTGATCAGCCGGCTTGCGCGCAATAGGGTCGAGTCTTGCGCGGTATGTCTATTGTTCTCGTTCTTGAATCCCGAGCACGAGCGCCGGATCGGCGAAATGCTGGTGGAAGCCGGCTTCGAGCATGTCAGCCTGTCGAGTGAAATCATCCCTGAGTTTCGCGAATATGAGCGGACGAGCACAGTTTGCATCAACGCCTACGTCGCGCCGGTCATGGACGGCTATCTGCGCCGACTGGGCGATAAGGCCCCCGGCCCGTTGTGGATAGTGCAGTCCAGCGGCGGTGTGTTGAGAGCCGACGAGGCGGCCAGCGAGCCTGTGCGGACCATTCTCAGTGGACCGGCCGGGGGCGTGGTCGGCGCCAGGTATGTGACGTCACTTTCGGGATTCGATCAAATCGTAACGCTCGACATGGGCGGAACGTCGACCGACGTGACGCTTTGCCCGGGCGAGGCATTGCAGACAACCCGAGGGACTATCGGCGGCTATCCGGTTTCCATAGGGATGATCGATATTCACACGGTCGGAGCCGGGGGCGGATCGATTGCGCGCGTGGACGAAGGCGGCGCCCTGGTGGTCGGTCCGGAAAGCGCGGGAGCGTTGCCCGGTCCCGCCGCCTACGGTCATGGCGGCGACAAACCTACGGTGACGGATGCCAACGTGGTGCTCGGTCGGCTGCCCGCCAACTTGCTGTTGGGAGACAGGTTGGCGCTGGACTACGAAGCGGCCGAGAGTTCCATTGCGGACCTGGCGCGCCGGATTCCCGAGCTGGCCGGTCTGCCGCGTGAGCAAGGCGTCACGCGCACCGCCGAGGCAATCGTGGAGCTTGCCAACACCACCATGGAGGGCGCGCTCCGGGTGATGACCGTGGAACGTGGATTCGACCCGCGGGAGTTCGCACTTGTGCCGTTCGGCGGTGCGGGGCCTGTTCACGCCTGTGAGCTTGCCGAACGGCTGCATATAGATACCATCGTGGCGCCTCGCTATCCGGGCGTTCTGTCGGCCCTGGGATGTCTGGTCGCCGACCGAATGCGCCACTACTCCCGCACCGTTATGGTCCCCGCGAAAGCCGAGTCGCTCCAGGTACTGGAGGCTGCGGTGGCGGACCTCGAGCGCATCGCAAGGGCGGACTTGCGGGAGGAGTCGTCGAACCCTGCGCTCGCGCGGTGGCTGGATCTCAGATATGCCGGCCAGTCGTACGAGTTGACGGTGCCCTGGGAAGAAGCGGGACTTGCGCAG
>JAPOVO010000198.1:0-861 GCA_026708165.1 Chloroflexota bacterium
CCCCGCGTCGGCTACCGCATGCCGAAGCCTTAGAAGTGCCGGCCAGAACCGCCGTCGTAAGCGGTCCTGCCTGCGAGTTTGGCCCGGAACGGAGAGTCGACCCAGAAGCGCGAAGAAGAGCGGGCAGCCGGATGCGCCTCACGTCAGGAACCGATTGCGGCTCAACTCCACCCTAAGTCTGCATGGTGCGGATTGGCGGCCTGTCCCCGCTCCTACGACGAGCCAGCGCCGCCACAGCGAAACTTGGGATCTACTCTTTGGCAGGCTCCAAGGAAGCGGCACGAACGGCCGGGAGAATTCCCAACTCGACCAGTTCCGTCGGGTCAGTCGTGGCGTTGTATTACTGCCATGCACGAAAGGCGCGCCCAGCAGCACGCTCCACGTCCGGTGTCAGATCGGCCCCCTCGATACTCGTCGGCTCGGCCCAGTGTGCGATTTGATCGCGCTCTTCAGAATTCAGCCAGCCATTTGCACGAGGGCGCTGGCTGACACGTGTTCTGGGAGTTTGGTCGCTAATCAGTCGATGGGCCGTGGCATTGACCAACTAAAAGTTAGTTCAGAAGAGGCGAATTGGAGCAGATAGTGAGTACCTTTGATCCCCGCGTCATCGCCACATAAAGGTCGCGTGCCTCCAGATCATCTGCGTTCAGAACTACAGAAACTTCCGCTTCGAGGCCCTTAAGTAGCAATGTGCTGCCGACAGCCCGCTTGGGCAAAGCCCGTCCAACAATTCGATTCCGTTCACGTATCCGAATTGCCGCGTCGTGAAAGCTTACGTCTTCAGTTCCATTGCATAGCTTCAGAGCCTCGATACAGGCTCTGAAGACCGTACGCCGATACACTCGCACACCGCTCTTGTTG
>JAPOVO010000198.1:871-2950 GCA_026708165.1 Chloroflexota bacterium
TCCAGAACATTCATGGCGGTGCTCTCTGATGGTGCACGAACAAACGTCAATGCAGCCTGCTCCGCAGGTGACGCCTGCTTGCGAGCAGTGCCCCGGGTCAACGTCTTGATTCGTCCGAGAAACTGAGGTGCCTCCACTTTGGTCATAACACTCTTGGCGAATTCCACAAGTCTCGTTAGCGCATCGTCGGCCCGGAGGTCGAAGCTGCTTGCGAATTCGACAAGATCCTTCAATTCCACGGCCTCGACCGTGATAGCGCCGGGCGTTTGCCTCGCAATCGTGCTGTGGTTTTTCGGATTCGATTTGTCCCCGATAATCAGGACAGTTCCATTGCCCCCTGGGGGCCGGATGAGAGCTGCTTGCCACTGCTTTTGCTGATCGTTCAGACCGTCAAGTTGAACCCAGTTGACAGCAGCCGGAGCCTCGCAGAGGTCGACGGAATGTCCTTGACAAAGCTTCTCCCGCACGTGAAGTAGCCAGTCGCCAAGGGCTTCGGCGTCTGCATTGATCCATCGCCAAGGTTTTGTGAGCTGGCCGGCCGCTGGGAAGATTTTGCATACATCCTCTTCCCAGCTGGGGATTGTGTCATCCCTAAATCCAAAGATCGCCTGCATCGGATCCCCTAGTACGCAGGTCGGCAACGTTTCTGCTGCGCACGAGACGATGGCGTGCTGACTTTCGGTACAGTCCTGATATTCGTCGACGATGAGATGTGCGTAGCTCGCTCGTAGGATGTCGTTCACATGCCCTTCATGCAGTATTCTGGCCGCCGCTTGCCGGATGTTTTGATAGTCCGTGCTTGGCCGAGTCAGTTTCAGGATATTTGGATCAGCGGCGCTTCGAGTTGGAAATGTCCCTATCAGCCGCATCGCCCAGCCGTCAATCGTTGAAAGACTATATCTCTTAGGCGGGACGCCTACCTTCCTAAGCCGCCCACGAAGCGCGGCCACACCCGCGTTTGTATGGGTAAGTATCAGTACTGGCTTTTCATCCGTATGGCTGGTGAGCGCGTCGGCAATTAACTGTGTCTTCCCACATCCCGCGGGCGCGGTCACGGAGCCGCGATCAATCGTTAAAGGGTCGATCTTGCTCCACCGTGTTTCCGGCCCACCCGAATATGTCATCTATTCGTCTCTTGAACTCTGGGGCGGCGCGCGCAAGGTCTGGCCCAACGATCTCGCGGCCGACATCCTCCATGCGCGTGACCGTCTTGAACCAGCCAGACTTTCGCGCTGCCTTACCAAGGTCGCAGCGACTCCCAACTGTGAGACAGTTCATCTGTGCCTGAGAAATAATAGATTCAAGGTCGTTCCTGCTATTGGTGTGTGACTTGATGTGATCATTGATCAACTGCTCACCCTTCAACTCGATTGCTCGCTCGGTCAGCTTCCTCACGCCCTCATCGGTCAGGCCGAGAAAGAGTTCGTCCTCTAGCGCATTCCCGTTGCGCCATGCCACGACCGTCCCTCCACCATCTAGGAAGCGGGATTCCACTTCCTCCCTGGGTTCCACGTCGGCGTCTCGGAATACTGGGACTCGATATCCCAAGCTTTGGAAGGCAGCGGCACGTTGGTGTAATTTGGAGCTATGCCGCCCCCATTCACCAGCGCGGTCCCCATGGCATTGATTGATTCATGTCCGGCGAGCGTTCGATATTGATCAATGCCGCGCAGCAGACCCACCTCGCTCGCACCCTCGCAGACAATGATTGAGGCAGCCAGAAAGGCCTCGGGATAACGCCGGACCGTACCTTGAACCTCATCGGATGTGCCTACAGGCAGAATCTCATGATCTTGGTGTGGAAGGCGAATGACGAATAGCTGATCACCGGATAACTCCTGAACTACTACGGGCGAATGTGTAGCCGCAAAAACCTGTAGTGGTTTGTCTTCGTCTTTCGCACCCAATGAGCCAAGCAGACGAATGATCCGGTGAGGCTCAAGGCCATGTTCAACTTCGTCGATCAAAATGATCTTCGAGTGTTCAGCCGCCTATCGCTGCAAGCCAGCCACGAGTAACCGAATCGACCCGCTACCTAGACCAGCGAGCGGTATTCTGGCCGCGGTGTGTAGTGAGCTG
>JAPOVO010000198.1:2960-19057 GCA_026708165.1 Chloroflexota bacterium
ATTGTCCCTCCACTCAATGAGACGGATCCAGCGTCCATCATTGCTTTGACTCTGTCGCCGATCGGGATTCCAAGCTCCCGCGCCTTGGCCGCAACTATCCTGAGGGTTTCATCGAGCTGATCAGGGGCAAATTCGTCGAGTTCAGCCCGCGCCAATCGCGCGTACTTAGCCAACTCCGATGAAGCGTCTGCGCGTTCGCTAGAAACACGGTTCAGCACAGATCCTTGGCGCCAACCGAGATGATATGCGGACGTCGCGTCAATACGCGTCGGGGCCAATCGAAACCGATCAGTCCAAGCGAAATACCGTGGTTTGCCTTGATCACGAACACGCTCGGAATACAACGACCGAACCGGCTCCAAGTCGCTTCCAACCGTAAGTTGCACGGTTAGGATCGTATCGAGATCTCTTCCCGGCTCGTCGTGGAATTCCCTGGTTTGCCGATTGAAGCCGCGAAGACAATCCCCGTACGCCTCGAAGTTCATCAACCGATCCTCGAGATCCCCTACCGCCACCGTGATGTCGATGTCCTCACCCACATCAAGTTGGTAGAAGTCTGCATCGGAAAACGCAATATTCCTTCGCCCTCCCAAGCACAGATGAATCGCCTCAAGTACCGACGACTTGCCGCTATCTCCTGCTCCGATGAGACAGTTCATCCCTTCGGAGGGGTACCAACTCAAACTCTTGATTGCTCGGAAGTTCCTGATCTCGATGTGCCGGATTCTCGCCATCAGCTTCCCCCACATATCCTTACGACAAGGCGTGATGCCGGAGTGGTTAACGCGACTTGCTGAACTATCGATTCACGGTTGGTTCAGATTGGTCGAACTTGCTGGCACTCCGAGAGGACATCGACATTCTCTGATACTTCGCGAATAACCTGCCAGGCGGCGCGGCAGGTGAATCGATCACGGTGCGCTCACTAGTCCAGCTTTCTAGCTGGTCGGCCAGAGCTACTAGCAGGATCGGGCTTTCGGTCAGCCGCGGATTCGTCCACCGAACGCCGGTTACACGCAATTGGCACAGACTCCTCAATCAGTCCCGAACCGGTTCTAGAGCAGGGAGTGGGTCTATGACAACAAATCCGTGACAGCCGCTTCGACTGCCTTCCCTTCATCCGACTCCCGCAGCCATTTGCGGAGCTCGCGGCGGGCGATGGTTACGGTGACCTTGGAGCGGGTTTGGCGCAGCGACGCCAGCTCGCGTGCCGCGCCCTCGGCGGCGGCCCGACCAGTCTCGGATACCGCGACGTGCAGCGGATCGCCCGGATCGAACTCCGGGATGGGCAGCTTCCAAAGATGCTTCTGCAAATGGCGCGCGCCGAACTGCCCTTTGGGCATCAACGAGGCTACCGCCTCATATAGAACCTGACTGTTGATGATGGCAAGCAGGTAATGGGCTTCTTTAGTGTTCTTACAGGCAACCCAATACAGTGTGTAGTCGACGACTTGGTCATCCTCATGGAGGAGCGCCGCGGTTGGTGCGCCTGATTGGTTGTAAACCACCCTCACCGGCCGATCACCAAGTTTGCGCCGCCATTCCAGCTGAGCCGTGAGCTTGCCGTAGTAGTCCAACTGGCCGAGCAGGTTCAGCCTGTTGTTAGGCGACTTATTCTGTTCCCATAGGCCGCTCACAGTTCGCCAGCGCCCGCGCATCCGACGCTCCAGCCCGCCGAGATGAATGCCGCCGACGCCATCCGGATCCCCGGGTATTGCGGCATCATCCTGCCTGAGTGGCATAAGTGCCTTAAGCGGATTGAGCGTCGCATAAGGAACCAGCGTCTCGCCAAGGTGCACGTCGAAGAGGTGGCTATTCTCGACTGTCTGCTGCGTGATTGCGGTCAGGTCGACGTCGCGCCATGGCGCCTTGTCATATCTGCCTCGCCTCGGATTTACCGTCACCGTCTGACCAGCCCGAACGATGGCTGGACTCTCTGTCTCTTCCACAAACAGTAGACAGCGGGGAACTATCACTGCCCCCTGAGTCGAATAGCCCGCGTAGGGAGACCCGCCACCCACCGACGTGTCGGTTATGGCGGCTCGTTCGCGCCGGACGTCGGAAGCGCCCGCTTTGCCCAGCCACTGCTCCACTTCGCCCGCTAGCGCCGACTCCGCGCTCGGCTGGCCTACCCGCTCCGCGAACACCACCGAGGCCGGAATCGGGAAGAACGAGTTGGGTTGCAGCCGCTCCAGGTCCCAGGCGGTCTTCCACGCGAAGTCCACGGACAGCCTGCGCCCGGTTCGTTTGTCCGTCCATTCGCCAGAGCGCCACTTGGCGTACTGGCCGGTCTGTAGGGCGCTGTGCGGCATCACCATGCCGATCGTTCCACCGTCTTTCAAGTACAAGTCGACGCAGCGAGCGAAGAACAATCCAGCCACGTCCTGGTGGGTCGCGTACCGTCCCCCGGCCCAGATCCCATAGATGTTCTTGCTCTGGTCTTCGAGCGCCTTGCGGAGTGTGCTGAGGGTCTTGTTGTAATTGAGCCAGGGCGGGTTGCCGATTATCACGTCCACCTTGCGGCGGGACAGCGCCACCGGACGCACGAGGTTACGGGTGTAGTAAGCCCAGATGTGGTCGCGCCCTTCGCCGTGCAACCTTTGTAGAGTCGCGATCGTCGCTTTGAGTGTATTGCGCTCTCCCGGAGCTGTGATGCCGTGATCGTCGAGTGCCAACTGGGGATCCTCACCGCTCTCGATCGCGTCGGCGATGTCGCCCATTAGCGCGTCGAACGTCTCGGCCCTGTCGACAAGGCCTATCGGAAACACCAACTCCGTGTTCGGATCGCCCTCGACCTGCACCGTGACTTCATGCTCGGCGAACATGTCCCCGGTTCGTGATCGCAATTGGAGGGCGTCCCCTAAGTAGACGGGAACGGTGATGTTGGCGGCGAAGCCCGTCTGGATGGCTCCCTCGATGGCAGGTTGCGCGGCCAGTACCCATGCTGCACGAGCCAGGTGCACAGCCACGGGGTGTACGTCGATCCCAGTCACCGAGAACCGCAGCCGTTCCAGTGTCTCTTGAGGAGCAACGGACTTGGCCTCGGCAGCTTCGATGAAGTGGGTGACCGCTTCCGCAATGAAGGTCCCGGAGCCACATGTCGGGTCGAGCACGTACTGGTCCAGCGGTTCGGTAACAACCTCGCGGACCATCGCCCGTGCCAGCCAATCCGGTGTGTAGTACTCGCCTAGCTGCCGCCTCTCGTCGGGCGGAATGACCGTCTCATAGAGAATGGCCGCAATGTCGTTGGGAGCTTGCGACCAGTCGAACTTTGCAACACGGCGCGCCAGAGTCCTGAGCACGGACAGACCGTCAACCTCTGCAGGCCACGCGAAGAAGTCCGATTCGACAACTCCCTGCAACCCGGTTTTGCTCAGGAAGTCTCGGCCGTGCAGCAGGTCGCCAGGATCGGTCTCCGCGAGCCGGTATATGTCGGTGCCGAATGATGCCTGTACCACCATGCCGATGACCGCGCTCAGGTAGGTATGGCGGACAAACAGGCCGTCCATCTCAGAAGTTGAGCTGGCGACTTCTCCCAATGCCGCCGTCAAGAGGTTCTGCCACAGCTGACGTTTGACTTTGATGGTGCTGGAAGCCGCGTGCCTGTCGTAGAGCGCTTGTAGAACCGCTATGTCGCGTTGATAGGACGGGCTGCTGGGTCCGAATCGCTCCTCGACCGTTGGTCGAGACGGCAGTATGTTCTCTTCGGCCATAAGAGCATGATCGCGGAGCCATTCGTACAACGTGATCCAGCGATCGGGCTTTTCCAGTGTGAAAACATACGGTCTTACCGCTCTCACTGCCCCGGCGCCAGGCCAGCGCAAGAGCCAATATTTGCCGTCGGTCAGGATGCCCATGCGTACCCGGCCTTGCTCCTGGGACTGCGCCAGGTAGTCGTCGAGTTGCCGAACGTTCCCGCGGTCGGGCGCGAAGCCTCCAGCGGTGCCGATCCTGCGCTTGAACTCGATGAAGGTGTCAAGCGCGGTCAGATCGACTGCGCGGCGCGACCCCTGGGCCGGTGGGTTTTCCTCGACGATTTCCTCGTCGCTAACCAAGCCGGTAACGGTGAGGAAGTTGCGGACCGCCGTGGTGATGTTGGCTTCGGGCTCGCCCTGATGATGCCTCCGCAGGATTTCAGCGGCCGCCTCCGCACAGTTCGGATCGTTGGGATCGATCTGCGTCATCATCGCGGGGAACCGCCCTCAGCACATCTCAACTATCAGAAGAGCAGCTTCAGAATAGTCCAGTCTTATGTTGGAGACCTGTCAGACCGAGCGGCGGGAGCAACCGGAATACCTTACGAAGCCTAGCGCCAGCGTGCGTCACTTGACCGTGACAGCTCTCAAAGTCTGAGCGCTCCGGGAGACGCCACCGCTGAGTGCGGGCCTCTTAGCTGCCCGTGCATCTCGGTAAGAAGCCCCAGCGTCCCTCGGTCACCACGCCAGCATCGGCGAGTCTTCACTCGGGTTTCCACTTCTCCATTCACTCGCTGAAGGGTGGCTTGCGACGTTGATTGGATCAAGCGATCTTCTAAGTCTCAATACAACCCACTCAGCGCCTCGTGCGGGCTGACCGCGCGAATCGGAGACCGTTTGTAGTCCGCGACGTTTCTCGTCACGATGTGCCGCGCGCCGCACGAACGGGCCGCAGCGACCTGCATCGCGTCTTCAAAGTCCGTCATCGGAAGCTCGGCGGCGTAACGGATGCCCTCCGTGTCGGTCGTCGCCACGGACACGAAACGGGTCAGGTCGAGGATGAAGTCTCGAGTGCTAACCCCGCCGCGCGACGGCGCGACGACGTAGTAGAGATTCGATATCGAGTGCCATGCGATATAGGCCCGCTCCGAACCGTGCTCGATCCGGTCCAGGAGCTCCGCGGCCGGACCTGAGTGTGGATGCCTGTCGAGGGCGAGGTCGATGAGAACGTCCGTGTCCAGAAGTATCAATCGAGATACTTCTCGGCCAGCGCTTCATAACGCGGGTCGTCGCGCTCCGCCGCTCGAAACTTGCCCCGCCATCGGGAGGCGAAGGAGGGACTACGCTCTCCCGTGACCTTCCTGAGCGACCGCTCTATGAGCGAGGAAAGTGAAACGCCGCGCGAGCGCGCGTAGCGCTTGGCTATCGGGAGTAGCTCGGCGTCCACGGTGATCGTGAGCTTTTGCTTCATCGGTGTGGCCGGTCCTTCGTATGTACACCACTCGCATTTCGAGTATACGTGTACCTCGAGGTACACTCAACGACTCGTATCTAGTTCGCGCCCGAGATCATCACTCCGTTCCCGGGATTGCACTTGCTTCGGAATTGGTAGACGCCCCGCAAGCGCCTGGCACTTCCGGGAACTCCACTAGCTGTCCCTTGGCAGCGAGAAACGCGGAGCGACATGCTTCTGCGTACTCGCTGTCATCACTTTCTTCGAGATAGGCCGCCGCTTCGAACATCTTGTGTGTGAGTACGAGTGCAAAACCGTTTCGCTTTGCGCTCGACATGCACTTCTCCGTAAAGGTTCGCGTCCTCTCTTCTGGATCGACGAGACGCTGTGGATTGCCGAAGAGGACGCCGTGAGCATGCTCGACGACGTCGCCCCTAGCGAAGTCCTCGGCAATGTTTCGCTCAAGCTGAGTGATCTTGTCGATCGCGATCGCCGCGCTGTCACGTCCCTCGGCTTCTCCAAGCATCCGGCGCCCATCAATGGTGAAGACGGCATCAAACTCGGATTCGCCTTCTGCAATCCTTACGGCCTCTACGCCCATGAGCTTTAGTCCGCAGACCACTGCATCCTCCAGCAGCCGGCCCTGCGCAAAAAGCAGGCCCTGCAGAACGCTCCCGTCTTCAAGGGCTGCCAGCAGCTCTTCCCGTTGCCTGCGGGCTTGAGCCTCTGCTTCTTGCACTTTCAGCAATTCCTCTCGTAGTTTGTGCTGACCGGCTGTCTCGTACTTACCCGCCTGAGCCCAATCGGGCGGGGGCGAGGTGGGCCCTCCGCTCAACTGTGCGTTGACCTCCAAGAGTCGACGGACGAATTCGATGGAGTTCAGCCGGTAAGCCGACCCTCCTCTATTAACCCCCTTGCTGTCACGGAGGTTGATCGCCGGGAGCAGGACGAGGTGACCACCCCCTTGGTAGCTGACGACTCCGCTGACAACATGATTGGGGTTCTTGGTAGTTAGCAACGGTACTAGCCCCTTCTGAGGAGCAAAGCGCATCTCGTATTGTGAGAGTTGAGCGAACTTTTCCCAATACGGGTGCAGCACCTGGGAGCGACGCGCCACCCGGAATTCATCGCCAATGCCCGGTACGACGCCATCCAGGTTGTACGGTAGTGCATCCATATTCGACTGCTCAGCGACCATCGTTGTGGACACCGCGCTGCGGCCCGTTCCCGACTGCTTGACCTCGCCTGTTCAACGGTAAGCGACTCCAGGTGACGTGAGAACGACGAACGCCGTCTTCCCTCCCCCAACCACAGCGTGGAGTTCGTTTCGCCAGCGGCTGAGCAACTCCGTGTATTCGAAGGACTGGTGGTCGTCGAGAAGTGGCTTGCCGCGATAGGCCTCTAATACAAAAGGTGCAGTGGGCAGACCGAAGATGACCGCATCAGCATCATCGAGAGACACTTCGGCTGAATGGTCGCATACCTCCGCCCTTGCATCACGATGGAGAGAGCCAATACCAACGGCGAAGAATCTAGTCATGCAGACATCATTCCTGTATCGGATTGCTAGCCAATTATGGTACAGAGAGTCTGCGCGAAACTGCGGGTGGGCTTAGTGCCATTTACGCACATAGTCGGGGGCGTTCGATAAACCTGCCCTTCCGAAGGTGTCGCGGCGTGCTTCCGAGGATTCAAGAACATGCTTCTCGGCACGGTCTGGCGATCGCGGGTCTGGCAGTTTACCGCGTCAAGCCGCCCCTATTCACACATGGTGGATGAAATGGTGCCAGTCCGTATCTGGTTGATTTCGGTCCGTTTTCGCCTTCGCTAGACAGTTGTCAGTTGCGCAAGGTGCATCCCAGGGACCGCATCGTCAGGCAATCAGCACCAACAGCAAGAACACCACCAGCCCGCCAGCCGCTGTCGCCATTGTCGGCTTCCGTAGATGCGGCGCCGTCAATCCCATTACCAACCCGATCGCAACGATCACCAGCAACCCCACCGCCATCACTCTCTGGAAGTACTTGAAAAACCGAGGACCGTTGCCTCGGTGCAGCTCGACCATTCGCTTCTGTAGGTCGGGTTCGCGTCGCTTCAACTCCATCGTTCCGTCGGCCGCTATCGATATCTGGTAGTTGGTTCGCGATGTCGGCAGCGTCGTCACCGTCATGCCTCCCTCGACCGCCGTTTCCCGAATACCGTGTTCCTCCCCGTCGTGCGCTTCCCCTTCTTCGTGGTCTCCCTCTCCCTCTTCCGGCCTCGCGGCATCCTCGCCGTGGCCATGTCCGTCCTCACCCTCTTCCGCTCCACCGGCCTCCCCGTCGTGGACGTGCTCCTGCCCCGCCCTCGCTACCACGATGTCCGAGAAGCTATGGTCTATTCCAGCCCTCCTCAGTATCCACTCCACATCTTCCTTCAGACTCGCCGACTTCACATCGAGCTTTCCTACTTCAGGCAGCTCGACCACCGTCGTCGTGTAGCTGCCTCTAGCGTCCGCTAGCTGCATCGCCCCAGAGATCGCCATCAGCAACACCACCGGCGCGAAGAACGCGGCCAAGTAGAGATGGACTCTGATCAATCGCTCCCGCGCGCGTGCCTTCATCTCTGTCTCCTTCCCGACCGCTCGGTCTTGCCTAGTCCCAACTCTCGCACCATCTTGTCCTGTGTGGGGCCTCTCTCCCCATCACCGGGTCATCCCTCCACGATGTGTTCTTCCAGTGCAGCAGCTCCCTCCTCGGCCTTGCAATTTTGCCCGCTTGCGGCTTCGCCCCCAAAGACGATCAGCCGATTCTGCGGGCGCCAATCAGCTTCGACTCGCATTCATAGTGCTTGCTATCAACGCAAACCAGAGCAATCGTCATGCGGACGTTCTTCCCCATCAAGGAGCCCGCAATGTCGACCGCTCAGACCACCTTGCCGACTGTCTTCTCCGGCGTTTCTTCAGGCTGGGAATCCTCCCTTTATGCCTTCCTGGCCGAGAAACAGCGCAGGTCTGGCTCTGTCCGCACGCCCGACTCCTACTACCGCACTCTCCGCCATTTCTTCGGCTCCATTCAGAAGTCGCCGGATCAGGTGTCTGCGCAGGACGTGTTTAGCTTTGCCCATGGCGTCGGCCTCTCGGGGCGTGAGCCTTCGCCGACTACCGTCAGCGCTCGTATCTGCTGTCTCTCTTCCTTCTACAAGTTCCTCATCAGGCTGGAACTCCTGACTTCCAATCCTTGCGATCCGGTGGATCGCCCGAGGATCCAACCCAGCGCTCCTCGCGGCTTGACTGCTTCCCAGGTGCAGCAGCTGCTTGGTGCCATACGCGATACGGTCAAGGGCAGAAGGGACCGCGCGATCGTCATCACTCTCATTCTTACGGCCAGGCGCAGGTCGGAGGTGATCAACCTGAAGGCCGGCGATGTCTCGTTCGACGACTCGGCTGTCTTCTATCGCTACCTCGGCAAGGGCGGTGTGCGGGGCAGGCGTGAGCTACCCACGCCTGCCCTGATCGCCATCCAGCGCTCGCTTGCCGATGTGGAGAAGGATCTCTCATCCATGCAACCTTCCGAGTCGCTCTGGCAGGCGGGGGCAGGCCCTTCGGGCGTCACGGCCTCTACCTTCTACAACCGCTTCCGGACTTACCTACGATTGGCCGGTCTGCCCCCCTCGGGCCTTCACGTCCTGCGCCACACCGCCGCCAAGCTCCGTCGTGACGTGGGCGAGTCGGTGGAGTCGGTGAGCCAGTTCCTCGATCACAGCTCGCTCGCGGTTACCACCACCTACCTCCGCAGGCTGGAGGGTCAGCGCGATGCCGCCTGGCAGGGTGTGGCCACCGTCCTCGGCTTGAGCTAGCTCCTCCCGCCTCGGTCGTTCTCGGTTTTGCAGGGCTAGAATTCCTCCGGGTGGGGCGGCAGTTCCCGCTCCAACAAGCGTGTATTCTGCTGCCGCCCTGCCCTTCGGGCGAATCGGTGTATTCGCCATGTCCTAGGTTGGATGTCAGGCGCGGCGACGGCACGGCATGTCCGCAACCGCCTACTCGCACTCTGCATACGTGATCCGCACCGGTATCCGTCCGCGCGCCGGCCACTCCGTCCCGTCCAACTGCGCGAACAGCTCGGGAGTCAGATCGGCGATCACTCCCGCGTAGCTCACGCCCGCCTCTTTGCCTAGCGCCCCGGCGTCAGCCAGGTCGCCCGCCAGCGCGTCCAGCACCAACGCCGCCTCCTCCCTCCCGGTCTCCCGGTGCTGGATCGTAACCGTCCGCCCAAGCCAGCGCGGCTCCCACATCACCCGATGCAGTGCCGCCAGCCGGATCGGGTCTTCGATGCGAGTCTCCGCCGTGATCGACCCCCACTCTGCCCGGCGGGCCTGCCGCGCTTCCAACACCGCCTGCCACGGGTAGCTCCAGCGATCCTCGGTCGACCACGGCCCCACGTGCGATGCCCAGCCGACTTCCGTCTCTACCATGCATTCGCCGTGCCCCGTCTCCGCGTCGCCGGCTCCCATCAGCATGACCGTCATGCCGCCTGCGATCCCCCACCGTAGCCACCTCGATAAAGCCGCGTTACGCACTAGGCTGTCCTTCTTTTGGGGAAACGCCGCTCCCGGAAAGCCCGCGTGGGATCTGTCCAGCGCGTCTTTCGATCGATCGCTTCATGCATCGGTCTACGTTTTGCAAAAGGGAACGGAGTCTCACTCTTCCTCCCGGGCCGGTTTGAGGCTGAGGTAGTTCTTTGCCATCGCAGACTGACGACTTGCTTGCTGCCATGTTCCTTAACTGCCCTCAAGCTGCGCCGTAGCATTCTCCGAAGTCTCGCCAAAGCTTCGATTTTCAACTACCTGTCTGTAGCCTTCAACCAACTCGATCTGCCCCGGTCGTCTCTCGTCTCGCAGGTCTAGAATCTGTCCGGGGGGGGCGGCGGTCACCGCTCAACCGGCGTTTATTCCTCTGCCGCCCCGCCCTTCTGGCGGATCGGCGTCGTTGCTATGGCATCACTCCCGCGGGACGCCGCTCCGCCTTGATCTATTCGGCCTTCCGAGCGTTCATACAACCTGCTCCTATATCCCTTACCTAGGGAGGTCATATGACCAGTCCAATGGTCCGCATCGCTACCTATGCCCGCGTCTCGTCTGACGAACAGCGCGACCGCCATACGGTCCTGAACCAGCGCGCGGCACTGTCTCGCAGGCTGGCTTCTGAGTCTGGTGTCGTCGTGTTCCGCAATTACGAGGACGATGGGGTGTCGGGGACGATCCCCCTTGAACAGCGGCCTATGGGTGCCGCTCTGGTCCGTGATGCCGGCGCGGGCCGCTTCTCCCAGCTCTGGGTGGTCCGCTCGGATCGCCTGGGTCGCGACGCCTTCGAGCTCCTCCGCATCTGGAGGGTGTTCGAGTCTATCGGTGTCTCTTTACGTGCCACGGACGAGAATATCGATGATCCCTTCTACTTCGATATCCATGCGGTCATAGCCGCGAATGAGCGGCGTAAGTTCCTGGAACGCTCCGCGGAGGGTATGAACCGGGCTGCGCGTGAGGGACGCTATACGGGCGGGATCGTGCCTTTGGGCTATGTGGTCTCGGGCGATAGGGGCGCCAAGTATCTGATTCCGGACGACTCGCTGATGTGGTCTGACTTGTCTGCCGCTGACGTGATTAGACGCATCTATGACCACCTCGCCTCAGACGGCTGGAGCTGCAGGCGTATCGCGGACGAGTTCAACTCCCTCGGTATCCCCACTTCGTATCGCCGCGCTGGCCGCGGCGTTCGCGGTAAACGCACCCAGGGCCTCTGGCGCTCGGGCCACATCCGCAACCTCGTCCACAACACCGTCTACAAGGGCGTCCTCCAGTTCGGGCGTCGATCAACCCGGCCGAACGGCCGTGAGGTGATCTCGGCCTCTGTGCCTGCTTTGGTCTCTGAGGAAACCTGGGACGCCGCGATCGCCGCTCTCAAGCGCAACCGCATATCCGCCACCTCTTCCCGCCGCTTCTACCTCCTCCGCTCCCTCATCCGTTGTGCCGTATGCGGACTCTCCTTCTGCGGTACCTGGGCCAGGTCCAAACCGCGCTATCGCTGCAACGGCGCCATGGTCGAGCGCGGCCCCTTCCCGGGCAAATGCATCGGCGCTTCCATCAGGGGCGACAGGTTGGAGGCCGTCGTCTGGTCGGATGTCTGCCGTTTCCTCACCGACCCCCAGCCTCTCGTCGATGAGCTTGAGGTCGAGAACGGGAAGTTGGAGGACTGCTCTGTCGCTCGGCCTGAACGCGACTCGCTCTTGGAGGCTCGCTCGGCAGTCCAGGACCGCCGCAAGCGCGCCATCGACCTCTACGTCCGCGCCTTGATCTCCCAGCCGGAGTTCGATGCCATCGTCGGTGAAGTGGATGAGGAGCTGGAGTCGCTGGATGCGCGGCTGGCCGATCTCGAGACCAATGCCGACGCCCTGGATGACGTCCTCTCCGAGGAGGTGCTGGCGGAGCTCCGTGAACGCCTCGCTCAGGACCTCTCAAACGAGGAACGACACGAGATCGTTAAGCTGCTAGTGCGTCGCATCACGGTCCACACGACCAAGCCCGACGACGGCCGCAAGCAGGTCCAGGTCGTCATCGACTACAGGTTCCCTACAGCAGAGGCGACTGCCACCCGCACGGATTCATGGCTGCCACGAGCATAAACCGTGCCGGCAGCACTGCGGTCGCCGCGGCCCGCGCTACCGTTATGTCGCCCTCCTCCAGCGGCTGCCGCAGCGACTCGAGCGAAACGCGATCGAACTCCGGAAACTCGTCCAGAAAGAGCACCCCGCGGTGCGCCAGACTGATTTCTCCAGGGCGCGGCACGGTTCCGCCTCCCACCAGCCCGGCATGGGAAATCGTGTGATGCGGAGACCGGAACGGTCGTTCGGCAACCAGCGACACGCTTCGCGACAGAACTCCCGCCACGCTGTGGATCTTGGTCACTTCCAGTGATTCATCGAACGTCAGCGGCGGCAAAATCGACGGCATCGCCCGCGCTAACAGCGTCTTGCCCGTTCCCGGCGGACCGACCATCGCGACGTTGTGACCTCCCGCCGCCGCGACTTCCAGCGCGCGCTTTGCGTGCTCCTGCCCGCGAATGTCGCGCATGTCCGATCCGTACGTATCCTCGGCCCCTGGCACCGATTCCTCGACATGCGGCTCGATCTGTATCAAGCCGTTGAAATGAGCCACAAGCTGCTGCAACGAATCGACCGGATAGATCGTCATGCCGCGCACTGCTGCGGCCTCACGAGCGTCTTCGGCTGACACGTACGCCGTGTCGAATCCAGACTCCTGGCCAATCGCGACCATCGGCAGCACTCCATTGGAGTGACGCACGCCGCCATCCAGCGAAAGCTCACCGAGAAACAGCGGCCGCTCGTTGCGCAAAACAATCTGCCCCGAAGCAGTCAGAATACCGACGGCCATCGAGAGATCGTGAACGCCGCCCTCCTTGCGGACGTCCGCCGGCGCCATGTTGACTGTCACCCTTCTGTTCGGAAACAAGCACCCGGAATTCTTGATTGCCGCGCGCACTCGCTCGCGAGCCTCCTGCACCGCCGCGTCGGGTAGCCCCACAACATTGAACGCCCCCAGACCCCGGGAGATATCAACTTCTACCTCGACCGGAACGCCTTCGAGGCCGATGAGAGCGCAACTATGCACTTTTGCGAGCATTCGCGGATTGTACTTCAGCGACGCAAGTTCGCCTTCGCCGCGTGATCGCCCGCGTCAAACCAGTGTGGAGCTGATAATCTCAACACTCTACGCCGACGAGGTTCAGCAGCGCGCCTCGGATCGACGTCAGTTCCGACCGACGCTGCGAGATTGGGGCCGAGCCGAAATGGCCAGACGAGACGGACTGACGCAAACGGCCGGGCGCCTGAAGTTCGTTACCGCTTACAGAGTCGATCCGGGCGACCACGGACCGGCAGCCGAGCTTTACGCCGAACTGCATTCCCGTGCATTGCGTGGAATATTCCGGTCAGACTGCTTCGCCAACCATCCGCATCGACACCACTGGAGCTTGGACGGTGTGGAAGACAGGGTGACCATGCAAGGGGTAGCCAGCATCGACCAGGGCGTCGCCTTCACTAGAAACCACTTCTGCAACGAGTTGTTGGTGTCGTTGCGGTCCTTGGGCTACGACGAGCTAGTCGCCGACCTTGACGAAGCTCAGGTGGATGAAGCCGCTGAAGCGGCGATGACGAACCTCGAAGCGCTTGCCGCGACAGGTCCCTAGACGCGCGCTTATTCCCTGTTAGCCGCCGCGCCGCTTCGGCATAAACCGCAGCACCGCCGCGGCAAGGTTCCGTATGGGCATCCGTTGCAGCCACACCTTCCCGGGACCGCTTAGCGTCGCCAGAAACAGCCCCTCGCCGCCGAACAGGATGTTGCTCACTCCTTTCACCATCGCGATGTCGTATTCAACACTGGGCTCGAACATGGCCACGTGTCCGGTGTCGACCTTCAGAGTCTGTCCGGCCGCCAGGTCATATTCCTGGGCTTCTCCTCCAACCGCCACGAAAACCAGTCCCGGGCCGGCAAATCGTTGCAGGATGAATCCTTCGCCTCCGAGTAACCCACCCCCGATTCGTTTGGTAAAAATCGCCGAGAACTCCACCGACTGTTCCGCAACGAGAAACGAGTCCTTTTGAGCGATTATCGACTCCCCCTCACGCAGCTCTATGGGAATGATCGCCCCAGGAACCTCGGAGACGAACGCCACCATGTCGCCGCCGGATTCACTGCGGAAATTGGTTACAAAGACGGACTCGCTCGTAACCATGCGTTTCAACATACCGCCCAGGCCGCCGCGGCCGGTCGTACTCATTTCAATGCCCGCATCCATCCATGCCATGGCCCCCGACTCCGTGTAGATCGATTCGCCCGGGCCAAGCTGGATTTCCAGGTGGGGCATCACCGTGCCCTTAATTTGGTACTGCATATCTCATCCTTGCCAAAGCCTGTTCACTTGGACGATAACCTATCGAAAAACGATTTGCGCACACGCGGCAATGTCTCTATCTGGATTCTCGAATTAGTCTCCACTGGAGCTAACTCACCGCGTATTCAGACTCCATCGCGCGGTATTTCGGGGTATCCACTATTGCCTCGAACTCCTCAAACGAGACCTTGTAATCGAATCCAGCAGTTGTGCCCGTCTCTCGCAAGACCCCCAGCATTCGCGCAACGGCATTCGCGGTGGTGAAGAGCGACGATAGCGGGTAAACGACCATCTTGAACCCGATCTCCTGAAGCTCCTGGTAGCTCAGAAACGGCGTGACTCCGCCTTCGATCATGTTGGCGAAGAGTGGCGCGTCGGGGAACGCCTCCACTATCGTCTCCAGGTCCTCCAACGACCGCGGAGCCTCGATGAATACGACGTCCGCCCCGGCTTCTCGATATGCCCTCCCGCGCCTGACCGCTTCGTCCATTCCGAGCGGCGCCCTGGCGTCGGTCCGGGCTATAAGCACAAGGTCGTGTCCCGACCTCGCGTCGACCGCGGCCCGGATCTTTTGCACGTGATCCTCCAGCGGGATGACTCGCTTGCCCGCGAAGTGTCCGCATTTTTTAGGCCACTCCTGGTCTTCGAGGATTATTCCGCCCACGTCCGCGGCAATACACTGCTCGACCGTTCTAATGACGTTCAACGGATTCCCATATCCGGTGTCCATGTCCGCCACCAGGGGAATGCTTACCGCGTTCGTCACGCGGCGGGCGAGGTCGACTGCCTCCGGCATGGTCAAGAGACCGATGTCCGGCACTCCAAGCATGCTCGCCGAAGCGCCGAATCCTGTTGTGAATACCGTATCGAACCCGGCTCTCTCGATGAGCACCGCCGTTAGCACGTCGTAGGCGCCCGGCATCACGATGATTTCGGGTCCTTCTAGTCGTTCTCTTAGTGTGGCTGCCCTCGACATATCACCGCCTTCGCAACCATGCGGTCGCTTTTCTATCGATTCCCTCTCCGAGTATCGACGATCCGACGATTACGTTAAATCGGATACCGTCCGACCGGTCTTCGAGCGTACGAAGCATAGCGAACGAACATGCATCGATTAGACGCTGGATCGCCTGCCGATAAGATAATCACAGTGCCCAAGGAAAATCCGCTCTCCACCGCATAATCTGGTTTGCTATCTTGCGTCGAAGACTGATCATCGCGCTTGTTTCGATTCTGGCTCTGGCCGCATTCGCCGTCTATGTCGACTGGCCGGGAACTCCCGGTCTTCCGCTCACGCTGGGCGACCGCAATCTGCGTGACCTGGAAGTCCGGCAAGGGCTGGACCTCCAGGGCGGCCTCCACGTTGTATTCCAGGCCGATCCTGTCCCCGGTCAGGCGATACCGGAAGGTGCTATGGAAGCGGTGAAAGAGATCATCGAAAACCGCGTCAATGCCCTCGGCGTGGCGGAGCCGGTAATCCAAATCGAAGGTGACGATCGCATCATCGTCGAGCTTCCCGGCGTAAGCGATCCGGACGAAGCGATAAAGCTGTTCAAGGAGACCGGAAGCCTGGAGATCTTCGGGACCGGATTCGTTCCCTTCGAGGAAGGCTCATTTATTGACGAGACAACCGAAGGCGCCGACCGCATCCTCACCGGAGCCGAGGTCAAAGACGCCAGCGTGGGATTCGACGAAATCGGCAACCCGGAGATCCTCTTCGAGCTGACCGATGCAGGTGGCGCTAAGTTCCAGGAGCACACTTCGGCCAACATTGGTCAGTGGATGTCGATAACGCTCGACGGACGCGTGATTCAATCGGCGGTCATTCAGGCCGCGATATCCACCAGAGGACGCATCACTGGCAACTTCAACGCCCAGGAGGCGCGCCGCGTCGCAATCCAGCTCAGATACGGTGCGTTGCCCGTCCCGCTGCGGGTTGTGCAAAACCTCACGGTCGGTCCGACGTTGGGCCAGGATTCACTCGAAAAGAGCGTCAGGGCGGGCA
>JAPOVO010000285.1:0-720 GCA_026708165.1 Chloroflexota bacterium
GACGATGCGGCCATTAAGTCCGTCCTGGACTACTTCGGGCATGATTCCAACCGGCGTCGAAACAACCGGAGTTCCGCAGGCCATGGCTTCCAGGCATACGCGAGGCAGCCCCTCGTTGTAGGACGTGCAGATCAGCATCTTCGATTGAGAATAGGCATCGGATACGTCCTCTTGAGAAGGCAGCCAGCCGGCAAAACTGAAGTTTGGCAGCGCGCCCGCGGTCGCCAAATCACGCTTGAATCTCGGAGTCTCGGGCCCCTCGCCTATTACCAGGAACTTAGTTTGCGGGCGGCTCGTTGCGATGATTCCCGCGGCTTTTGCGAGCAGGTCCAGCCCTTTGTTAGGGACGAGCCGGCCGCAGAAAACCACGTCCCAGCGCCTTGGAGCGCCGACCTTGGGATGGAAGACCTCGAAATCAAGATATGCGGACGACAGCGTGAGAATTCGGTCTGCGGGAACGTTCCACGAAGCGAGCAACTCGGGCATCTCCTTACGATTGACCACGCGAAAGGCCTGCACCTCACTGCGCACCCACTGCACGTACCACCGTGTGAGGAGCTTAAGGAGCGCCTCAGTCGCGTTGGCCGCGCGGGGATGCCCCGGCACGTGATGGATTTCAGACACAAAAGGAATGCCAAACGTAGACTTGAGGTTCTGGGCCGCCATGCCGTTGTAAAAGCGGCCAAAGTCGTGACTGACGACCAGCGAATAGGGGCGTTC
>JAPOVO010000285.1:730-2049 GCA_026708165.1 Chloroflexota bacterium
GCCGCCTTACTCGATATGAAGCCGGATTGCGACCAGCGTCCGCGAAAACTGGGATGCACGAACACGTTTCCGTGAAGGCTGCGGGAGGAGGCTCCGATGGCCGGAGGGGTGATCACGTCGATGCGGTCGAAGTGGGGCGCCAGTCCGCCGAGGGTCACGTGAAACGGTCCAAGCTTTCCCTGAGCGACATCCCTGTCGCCGCTAAGCATCAGGAGGTTGAGACTATTCACGACGTGTTTCGTTGCTGTTGACCATCCGTCGGTCATTATGGCCCAGCGAGGCCGGGGGTATAGAGAAATCCGCGCACATAATTCCCCAGGGACAGGCGGAATGGGGTTTCGTGGCTGTTGTCACTCGCGACGAAAGTAGGCCACCAGGTTCCCAGTGACGATTCCGGCCAGCCCCAGCAGTGACGCAATCAGGCTTGCCGCCGCGAAGCCGAGGAGCGCGCCGACGATGCGCCAGGACTCCGGTACGTCGAATGCGAGTGAATAAGCCAATCGGACCAGATCGCCCGACTTCAAGGTCAGGATGATCCTATATATGCCAGGCTGGGTGCCTTCGAAGTCGTGAGATATCGATTTGGAGCGGGTTATGTCCGCCCGGCCGGGGTTCATTGCGTTGACGATCAGGTTCTCCCCGATTTCCACGGGCTCCTCTTCACCCGGCTCTTCCATGATGACTTCCAGGGTTCCCTGCCCGGAGAGCGCGAAAATCCGCAGGGATCTAGTAAAGTCGGCGACTTTCAACGTCACCGCGATGGGGATCTCCGAACTGAGGGCTAACGAGTTGCGCCGTGTCTCCCATTCTTGGCGGTCGCGGGCCACGCCTCCCGCAGACCAGACTGCCAGCGATAGAACAAACACCGCCAGCAGTGGCTTTCCGAGCGTCGAGTTGAGCTTTGCCATCGGTTCCATCCAGGGAGGCACTTCCCTAGTGCTGTCCCTGTCGACTACGACGGTTGCATCGAGTATCGGGTCAGGGGCGCGGCGCCAGTCTCGCTCGACCGCTCTCAGCTCGACCGAATCGCGCTTGGCGCGGCTCACGCGCTGCTGATATTCGATGAAGGAGTCAGGGGCTTGTTCCTCGGTCTCGGAAGGCGCCGGTTCGACCGGTTTAGCGGTCGGGACGACGAAACCCGCGATCCGGGCGAACCACCATCGCCAGACTGTCAAAAGCACCAGACTCATGGGCACTGTAATCAGAAGCGTCAGCATGAGTATTCCAATGTCAGAAGTCCAGATTCGATCGGCGAGGGTCAATTCCGCCCAGTATTCACGGTTTACCAACCGGGAACCGTACTCGAGCTTGGACAGTTA
>JAPOVO010000331.1 GCA_026708165.1 Chloroflexota bacterium
GTAGCGCCGCCCCGGATCGGGGTCGCGATCGTCGATCATTACCGACGCGCTACCGTACATCTCGTCGGCTGAATGCGGAAAGATTGCATTCGTATCGTTTCCGTCAATCACCTGTTTTCCCAGCGCGGGTTTCTCCCAATTAATTCCGTCTTCGGACCGTGCGTACAGGTTTCGCTCATGCAGTGTGCGGCCCTTATCTTCGTAACCGAAGAATCCGTACAAGTCCTCGTACCAGCACTGAAATTCGCCGTCGGGCGCCTCCCGGCGAACGCTGAAGTTGGAGGTTCGAAAGAAGGTCACCGCCTCCCAGGGTTTGTCGCGCATGATGACCGGGTTGGCCGGATGTTTGACCGGGCTGTGCTGACGGCGGGTGACGTTCTTGACCACTGCAATGACATCGTTGTCGATGAAGAGCTGCCGGGTCGTGCCGACGTCCTTGTAGACCTTGTCCTCCGAATAGGCTACGTACACTCGATCGCTCTTCCCTCTTGATTACCCGGCCATCCGGCGGCGCGGACTCAATTGCCGGCGGTTTGCCGAAAGCAGTCAGCCGACTGATCCCGACGCTTCTTGTCAGGTACGATATCCGTTATTCGACCCGTGGACACCATGCGGCGCGGACCTAAAACCTGTATTAGAGAGTTTCCCTCAGGCGTTTGGCTGTATGACGGCGAGGGCGCGGCCTGTTGCACGGTGAGCGTTAGGCAGATACGGCGGGACTATGGGCAGCGGCTCTGAACGACCCTTGTGGACACCCGGTCCCGAGAGTATCGCCGCGTCCGAGATGACCCGTTTCCAGAGGTTCGCCGAGGAGCGTACCGGCCTGAAATTCGGTGACTACGCCGATTTGCATGAGTGGTCAGTGAACGAATCGGCTGCCTTTTGGGAGCTGCTGACGGAGTTCGCGGGCGTCGTACTTCACCGTCAGGCTGACACCATCAAGGGTCCAGACCGGATGCCGGGCACGGAATGGTTTGCCGGCGCTCGATTGAACTACGCGGAAAACCTGCTGCGATATCGGGACGACCGCACCGCCATCATCGCCGTGAACGAGGCTGGCGGCTACGAGCGGTATTCGTACTCGCAGCTTTATCAGGCCACGGCCAAGTGTGCGAGGGCGTTGCGAGGACTCGGAATCGGTCCGGGAGACCGCGTTGCTGGGTATACGGTGAACGGCCCTGAAGCGATCGTGGCGTTACTCGGCTGTGCGGCGATGGGGGCGGTGTGGAGCTCGTGCTCACCCGACTTCGGCCCGGCGGCGGCAGTCGACCGGTTGGGTCAAGTCAGACCGCGGCTGCTGCTTGCGAGCGACGAATACCAATACGGCGGCAAGCGAATCGATTGCCTGGAGACCGTTCGGCATATCGAAAGGTCGGTCGAGACGTTAGAACGGGTTGTAGTCATACCTTACGGATCGAATCTGTCGCAGGAGCTGGATGCGGAATGGCTCGAATGGCGGGAGTTTCTAGGCGAGGGCGACGAGGGGAATATCAACTTCGCATATCTGCCGTTCGACCATCCGCTGTACATCCTGTTTTCCTCAGGCACTACCGGCGCGCCGAAATGCATAGTCCATGGGGCGGGCGGCACACTGCTCCAACATCGCAAGGAGCATCTGCTGCATACGGGGCTCGGCCGCGACGACGTCTTGTTCTACTTCACGACCTGCGGCTGGATGATGTGGAACTGGCTGGCGTCGGCGCTGGCCGGGGGCAGCACTATCGTCCTCTACGACGGATCGCCGGGCTACCCCGATCTCAACGCCCTGTGGCGGATGGCCGAGCGGACAGGCGTAACGGCGTTCGGGGCCAGCGCGTCGTTCATCGAGGCGTGCATGAAGTCGGGACTCGCGCCCCGGTCTGTCGCCGATCTTTCGCGCATCGGAGCGGTCCTCTCGACCGGATCACCGCTGTCGGCGGAGGGCTTTCGCTGGGTCTATGGGAACGTGAACTCCGACCTGTTGCTGGCTTCGATCTCGGGGGGAACGGACATCGTCTCGTGCTTCGTGCTGGGCAATCCGAACCTGCCGGTGTACGCGGGGTGTCG
>JAPOVO010000265.1 GCA_026708165.1 Chloroflexota bacterium
GGCCTCGGAACGTTTCATGACGCCCCGCTGCACGAGCACGCCCAGCCGCTCGGCGAGGACCTTGCGGTCTTCCTGGAGGACTCGCACGTCTTTGAGATCGAACTCCACACGGGCGCGTTCGTCGCCGTCGAAGTCGGGCAGAAGCTGCTTGGAAAGCTCGGCGGCTATCAGCCTTTGCAGCGGGATGATCCCGGACTCGTAGGCCATCTCGCGAGCTTCGGCCATGTTGGCGAAGGTCGATCTGTCCAGTCCGGCGCCGAGTCCCGCGACTATGGCCGGGACGCCGAGCACGGCGCTCACGCGCTCCTCGGGAACCCGGCGGAGGTCGCGCAGGTTCATCTGATCAGGGCTGAAGCTGAGTACGTGCACGTCGGTGGGGCCGCGCATCAGCATCACGTCTCCCCGGTTGTCGCCGCCGAAAGTCTCGCGGAACTTCTGCTTTATCAGATCCAGCTCTTCGTCCGACCCGCCGAATGGCTGCCTGGGATTCAATATCACGCCCGGCACGCCCAGGTTCTTGAGCAATGAGGCGCTGAAACCGGCGGCTTCGTCGTCGGTGAAGATCTCCCTGAGAACCGACGCCAGCGGGCTGAGGCCCTTCCTGGGGTTGGCCGGATCGAGCCCGAACCGGAAATGGACGATATCTTCGGGGATGATGCGTACCGGCATCGCGCCGGCGCGGTAGTCGTAATGGGAGATGAAGCGGGAGCCATCGGCGGGCCAGCGCGGCTGGATCATGGACTGCGGCGCCCACCAAAGCTGCAAGACGCGCCCGGTGCGGGAGCGAATCTTGAGCCAGTAGGCGTTGCCCGAAGTGACATAGTCGACGATCAGCGCCATCAGCATGATCGGACCTGAGTAGAAGTCGTTTGGACGGCGCAGCAGCTTTGTCAACTCGTGGTCGGATTGGATGCTACGTGCGCCGTTGTCGTCGGACCTCGTTACCACGAGCGGGGCTTCGGGAAACGTCCTCGCCAGCCAGTTGACACAGGCTATGACGGCGGAGTTATGAAGCGCGCTCGCGTGACGTTCGTAGCCTTGTCCGGCACGGGGCAACGGAAGGCCGAAGGCATGCCGGCGGTTGGGCCATGCCATTCTCATGAGCGCCTTGAAACCCCTGGCCGGCGCGCCAATGGTGCCAATGAGGCTCAAAGTGAAACTTCCTGGCTAGGGACCGGGGACGCCGTTTGCGTGGTTTTCATCGTTCGACTTCCTAATGTGTGTGTTTCGACAATGGATGGCCGCCAAACCCAACTCGCTATTTGCGAGCGGAGCCGCGCGACCCACGTTAACTAGTCCACTATGGGAATCAGGCATCGTCTACAACCCGGCGCTAGATTTTTGCCGCTACCCAGAATCGGAAGTCGGGATACCTGTTTGGGAAGCGGTTGTGGCGGGAGTCGCGGGCGTGTCTGGGGGGCGTGAGTTTCGGAGCTTTTGTCTGCTCCGCGCGGCTGAGGCCGGAAGGGCCTTGAGTGAATACCTGACTGCGCGAGAGACCGTTAACGGGGAATCGTCTACGGTCCCTTGAGAAGAAATTCGTTGCCGTCGGGATCGCTGAACGTGGCGTAGGAGCCCCACGGCATCTTCCTGGGTTCGCCGTCGAATTTCACACCTTTGGACTTCATGCCGTCGTAGGCGGTCTGAATATCGTCGCACTCGAAGACTATCGACGGCTTGCGCTCGGCCCAATCGTCCATGGCGGACTTTGGATAGATGACCAGTCGCGAATCCGCCCCCTCGGGGGCGACCTCCAGCCAGACACCGGCGTTCCCCATGGATTCCGATCGTCTGACCTCGAAGCCGACCTGATCACGCCAAAACTCAAGCGCGGCGTTCTGGTCGTCGACGTAGACGGCGACGGTGGCGATTCGTCGGATCATCGGGTGTACCTTCCAGGTGAGAGTTGCAGGCGGTGAACATTAGGTTAGTCGCGCGAGCGGCGCGGGCCAACGGGGGCATCGATCCCGATCGCGGAAAGGCAAGGCGGCCACATAAGAGGCCCTAATGTGACGGCGACCGCGCTGGCGGACGCTATCTCTATAGCTCTACCGACCCCGCTGGCGCGGTCACTCGAGCAAGTGTAGCGAACAGCAGACCGCCATTTCGGCATTGGTACTTTTGCACCGAGACCCACACGCCGCAATTTATATTGGTAGTCTGTTATCCATAGTTAGAAAAGACGCTTGGCCGGGATAGCTAGATTCGGGGAGGAGACCATGATCGAGCGGTCGCAGTTCATTCAGGTGGCTATGCCGCCGTTTCGGTGGAACGTACGCGGAACCGGCTTTGCGTTGCCGCGCCCCGAGAAGCTGGCCGGGATGATTGTGCTGGCGCACGGCCTGTCGCAGCTTGTCCTGATGGCGACATTTCACGGCTGGCACGGTTTCGCGCTGGCCATGGTGGCTATCGAGGCGGCTCTCGGCCTGGGGCTCCTGGCAGGCTCGACCGCGGCGGCGTCGTGGCTGAGATTCTGGATCGCGGCGAGCTTTCTCTTGTTCGCTCCAGCGATATTGTTCACGGGCGACTTCGCGGGACTTGCCGCGATGCTGGCGCTGTGGGCGGGGCAGTATGCGTTGGTAACTCCGGAGTTTCGAGAGGTGCTCAAGACCGGGCGTTCGGCCGGACTTGCGTGCGGCGGTCTGGCGGGCGGATTCGGTCTTTGTGTTGCCGAGGGATTGGGGGCCTACACGCCTCCGGGGCTTGTCTAGCCAGGATCAGGCGGGGAAGCTGATCTGGTCGGTGGGCATGGCTGGCTTGGAATCAGAGCCGGAGTCGCCGAGCTCGCGGCGGAGTTGCTGAATTACCGAGTCGCCCGGCATGTCAACGTCGCAATATCGCAGCGGAGATCCCTTGGCTATCGATCGGCGGAGCGGCGCGCCATCGGCCAGCGCCAGTGGCAGGAGGACCATCTGCCGGGCCTGGTCCCAATCGACGATATAGCCGTTGAGGGTCGATCCGCCGCTGCCGTCAAGGCGTTGACCGGAGGCAAGATCACGCTTGGCCACTGCCGCAACGTCGGCGACCGGAGCTTCCCGCGGCGCGGCGACGGCATGTCCGAACAGCGCGGCCTCGGCGATTGTGAGCGGAGTCTCGATTCCGCAGAGGTGATAGGGGGTATAGATGACTCCGGTGCGACCATCCGGGGCCATGCGCAGACCGTAGAAGCCCATGTCGTCGGCGGTCAGCGGATGGTCGGACCTGATGACGGCGAATACACCGATGGAAATCTCTTCGGTGATATCGGCCCGTGCTCGGGCCAAACCCCAATTCGCCAAGTCGACCACTCCCTCGCGGGAGAGGATGCCGCCGTCTCGGGCGAGCCGGAAGAGGTTGGGTAGATCGCCGACGCCGGCGGCTGGCTCGTGCATTCCGGGCACGTCGGGGACGAGTCCGGTCATGTTGGCAAGGGCGGTCATCTCGATCTGCGACTTGGTGCCGTCGCGAAACGAGTTATACATCCGGGGATTGAGCCGACGGCGGTCGACCATTTCATCATCGTAGCCGTAGCGGGTGAATGCTTCTTCGGGGACGCCCGCCCGATCGGACCGGTAGCGACGGGTACCCCGTCCGGCGGCGATGACCTGGAATCCCAGGGCGCGGCTCCAGTCGATCAGGCGTTTCACGGCTGCCGGTTGGTCGCCGTCGGCGAGGGAGTAGACGGCGTTGTTTTGGCGAGCAAGGCGGCTCAGCGCGGCACCGACGGCCACGTCGCACTCGACGGTGACATTGACCACGTCGGTCCCATGCGAAAGGGAGTCGCGACAGACCCTCGCGGAAACCTCGGGCACGCCGGTCGCTTCGACGACCACGTCGATGGGAAGCCCGGGAACTAGCGAGGCGTCCGTGGCCGCCGTCCGCTTGCCAGCAGTAATCGCGTCGGCTGCGGCGTCCGACGACTCGGCCCAGACGATGGATTCGGGCGAGGCTCCGTAGGCCTTCCAGGATTCCTCAAGACTCGGTGCGGAGATGTCGGCTATGGCCGCGACCTCGATGCCCGCCATCTGCGAGATCTGAGCAATGACGCTGGTGCCGAATCTGCCCGCGCCGACGACGGCCACCTTTACGGGATTGGATTCGGACTGACGCCGCAACAGCGCGTCAGCGATCATGAGGGTTCTTCGGCGTCGTCGGGCTGGAGCGTCCAGAGGTCCCGGCTCAGCAAGGTTATCGACAAGACGAACAGCAAGGTCAACGAGCCTGCCCAGGCGAACGCGATCGGAGTGCCTAGACGTTCGGCGACGGCGGAGATGGGCAGGAGTCCGATGGGCATCAGTCCCCAACCGATCATCCAGACCGAGATCACGCGTCCGCGAATCTCGCTGGGGACGAGGAGCTGGATGATTGAATGGTTGAAGGCGAAGTACACGGCCTGACCGAAGCCGATGAACCAAAGAGCCAGTCCGGCCTGAATGAACGAACGGCTCATCGCCAGAATCAGGATCATCGCTCCCTGGATGAGAAGCGCGCTGATGACCATACGGCCCTTGGCGCGAACTCCCGTCAGGAGGATCGAGGCCATTGCCCCGACGAGCGAGCCGGCTCCGAGTATTCCGAGCAGGAGGCCGAGGTCTTCGGGCCCGCCCTTGAGGTCCAGCTTCACGAAGGCGGGCGTGAGGGTCAGTACCGGCCATCCGAGCAACGATGGCGCCAGCCCCAACAGCAGGAGGGAGCGGATGGACTTCTGGCGCAAGACGTAACCGAAGCCGGCGCGCATGGTCTGCAACACGGACGCCGTCCCGCGCGGCGGCGTTCGGGTGCGGCCGATGAGGTTCACGTTCGCGATGCTCCATACATAGGCTCCGACCTGGACGAAGTAGGCGCTGGCGATGCCGAAGGCGGCCACTAGAAACCCGGCCAGCGCCGGACCGACGAAGTTGGCGGTGCTGTGGGTGGTGTTGTTGAGAGCGACCGCGTTAGGCACGATTTTGCGGGGGACCAGGTCGGCGACCATGGCGTGACGAGAGGGGACGCTGGTGGCGAAGCCGGTGCCGTTCATTATTGAAAATATGATCAGGTGCCATATCTGGATCCAGTTGAGCGCGACCAGTGTGCCGATAGTCAGGGCGCCGACTAGCACCATCAGCTGGGCCGCCTGAATCACGCGGGCGCGGTCGAGTCTGTCGGCCAGTAATCCGCCAATCGGCGAAAGCAGGACCATTGGAGCTGACAGAAAGACGCCCAGGATTCCCAGCATCATGGGAGATTCGGTGAGCGAGACCACGAGCCATCCCTGGGCAACCGATTGCATGGAAAACGCCCACATGCTGCCGGTGTTGGCGCGCCACAGAGCCGCGTAACCGGAATACGCGAGGGCGGGGAAGTACCTGTCGCGTATGCGCGCGGGAATCCGCTGCCACGAAGGGGGACGGGCTGCCGTGCGGGCGGCGGCGGAGATCGCGCTATCCGGCTGGACGCGAGAGGTCTTCATCTCGGTTGGCGGGTTCAACTTCCGAGGTTGGCTTTTACGCTGCCACCCTTACGGCAAATGTCGCACGGATTGACGGCAGATGCAATGGTGAATGCGGAAATAGTGCGGCGTTCGAGTTTGCGCCGAAAACGTCCACTTTGCCGGCCTGGTATCGGACTGAGCCTCGGCGATCACGCAGGTTGGCCGGTGGGGGAATCGTCGTCGGGGTCGGTCTGGAGCTTCCAGAGGTCCCGGCTCAGCGCTGCCACCGACAAGACGAAGAGGATACACAGGGAGCCTGCCAACCCGAACGCGACTGGAGTCCCGAGCCGTTCGGCGACGGCGGAAATGGGCAGGAGTCCGACGGGAGTCAGTCCCCAGCCGAGCATCCAGACGGACATTACACGCCCACGAACGTCGCCGCGCACGACGAGTTGAATGATGGAGTGATTGAAGGCGAAGTAGACGGCCTGACCGAACCCGATAAACCAGAGAACCAGCGCGGCCTGGATGAACGAACGAGTCATTGCGAGTATCAAGATCATCGCGCCCTGGACAAGGAGCGCGACTATTACCATCCGGCCCTTGGAGCGAATTCCCGACGCGAAGATCGAGGTAACGGCTCCTACGAGCGATCCTGCCCCGAGCACACCCAGGAGGATGCCGAGGTCCTCGGGGCCGCCCTCCAGGTCGAGCTTTACGAACGCCGGTATCAGCGTCAGCACAGGCCATCCGAGCAACGACGGCGCAAGTCCGAGGAGCATCAGAGTGCGAATGGAAGTATGGCGCAGAACGTAGGCGAAACCGGCGCGGACAGCCTGAAAGAGGGAAGCCGATCCGCGGGGCGGCGGTGCTACGCGATCGATCATGTTCACGTTTACGATGCTCCATAGGTATGCGCCGGACTGCGTGAAGTAGGCGCTGGCGATGCCGAGCGCTCCCACGAGAAAACCGGCGAGAGACGGGCCTATGAAGTTGGCGATGCTGAGTGTGGCGTTGTTGAGGGCCACGGCATTGGGCACGATCTTGCGCGGCACGAGGTCGGCGACTATGGCGTGACGCGAGGGGACGCTGACTGCGAAGCTCGCGCCCGTGACCATTGAGAATATGATCAGATGCCATATCTGGATCCAGTCCAGCGCGACGAGCGCGCCTATCGTCACGGAACCTACGAGCACCATCAACTGGGCCCCTTGAATCACACGGCCGCGATCCAGTCTGTCGGCGAAGATCCCTCCGATCGGCGAGAGCAGGATCATGGGAACGGACTGGAACAACCCGAGTATTCCCAACATCATGGGGGATTGAGTGAGCGAGATGATGAGCCATCCCTGGGCGACGGATTGCATGGAGAAGGCCGACATGCTGCCCGTGTTGGCGCGCCAGAGGGCCACATAGGCGGGATACGCGACGGCGGGGAAGAGCCTGTTGCGCACGCGCACGGGTATCCCCAGCCATGAAGACGGATGAGCGGCCGCGCGGGCGACGGCGGAGACCGCGCTATCCGGCAGGAAGCGGAAGATCTTCATGCTCGGCTGGCGGTTTCAACTTCCGAGTCGGGCCATGGCCCTGCAACACCGTATGGCAAATGTCGCACGGATCGATGGCGGATGCAATGGGTAAAGGTCATACATTTATGAGGTATATAGAGCGGCCCTTGAGTGTGCGCCGGTGCGGCGGGGGCCGAGCTTGCGCGGTCTAGATGTTGCGGATTACGAAGTCGACCAGAACCTTGTCGAACTTGCGTTCCTGATCGGCGATGGCGGGAGTGCCCCAAGACGAGTCGGCTTCGACCACGACCAGGCCGTTCGTCCACATCTCCCGCACTAGGTCGAGACCCTCGAGCGCCGTGTCGTAGATCTCGTATCTCTTTCTTGTAGTGAGCGCGACGTTGTAAAACTCCTTGGTGAAGTCGAGCACATCGGCCTTGGCGTTGCCGGTCATTATGAAGATGTTCTGTTCTTCCCGAAGCGGCAGCTCGGCGGTGATGTCGATTCCGTTGTAAACGGGATTGGGCGAGACGAGGAAGGCGGCGCGCAGGTCGGCTTCGGCGTGCAGCACCTTGACCGCCACGTTTGCGCCGGTCTTGGACCCGATAAGCCCGATGCGGACGATGTCGATGGCCTCGTCTTCCTGGACCCATTCGAGGACGGCTCGCGCGTCAATGGCGAGGTCTTGCCAGTCCTCCTCGGAGAACGACTCGTGACTGACCGTCGCTCCACCCTTCGACGTGCTCTTACCGTGACCGCGCAAGTCGATGTTGAGGACGGCGAATCCGGCGTCGTAGAGGTATTCGGCGGTTTCGGTCCAGTCGTCGCGGCTGCCGCCGGCCTCGTGCAGCATCAAGACGATGGGGATGCTGCGCTTGCCGTCGTAGCGGTAGTAGGTGCCGGCGATCTCGAAATCGTCGGAAGTGGTGACGACGAAGTCCTGGGCGCCCTCGGTCGGGCTTATGTCGGTCCCCGACTTGAGAAGACCCTCGACCTCGCGGACCGCCTTGCGGCCAGTTTCGACTTCCTGCAGCGACTCGCCGATGGTCTTCGGCGCGGCCTCCTCACCGCAGGCCACGGCCGCCGCGGCGAATGCGCCCAGAGCCAGCAACAGAAGCCTTTTCAACTACATGCCTCTCATTCGGGCCGCTTCCAAAAGCCGCCCAGCAATTGCCGGACCGCGTGAGTCGAATGGTCTCAGAATTCTAGGTCAACCGCAGAGCGCCGCCAAGCCTGCGCTGCCGGGGCTTGTTTCCTCGCCATAGCCTGTTCTGAGCCGTTCGACAAGCTCACGAGAGCCCTGTCGAGGTACTCGGAATGACGGGTAGGGGATGGTGACGGGGTGTTAGATTCCTCGACTTTGCTCGGAATGACAGTTGGGGTATTGGAGTGACTTGCGGGGGCGAAGGAGATGGGGACGTTTGATGGACCACCCTCACCCCGACCCTCTCCCATCGAGGGAGAGGGAGTTACGGCAGGGGCGGTTTGCGGACCGCCCCTTTCTTCTTGCCTTATTCCCGTTTGCTCCCAGGCCGGTCGAAGGGGGAGTGGATCGACAGGACTCGCGCGCGCCGTTTGCGGAGGTCCGATTGAATGGACGGACGCGGCGGTTTACGGGTTTGATCGTACCCGTGGAGGCGGTTAACAGGATGATTTTCTGTCTTTGTAGATCGTTTTGGCGGGATGTTTGACACACTACAGATTGGCAGATAGATTGGGTCGAATCATGGTTTTATCGGGGCCGCGCTTTCGGCAGGGATCGGCGGCGCGGGACCAGCCCGGGGGCAGCTAGTTTTCGGACGGGGCGTTTGGTCCCGTCGAGATGCCTGGTTGGCAAATCGTGATGTTGGAAGAGCTCAGGAAGAGCTTAGGCACAGGGGGAGCGGATATTTAATGAATAAGAAGCAAAGTGGCAAGCGGTTGACGCGCCGTGGAATTCTTCGCGCCGGCGTAGTAGCCGGTGTTGGCGGCGCGGGTCTGGCGGCTCTGGCGGGCTGCGGCGAGACGCAGGTCGTCGAGGTCGTCAAGGAAGTCCCGGTCGAGAAGGTAGTTACGCAGGAAGTCGAGCGGGTCGTCGTCCAGGAGAAGGTCGTCACCCAGGAAGTCGAGCGGGTCGTCACCCAGATCGTCGAGGCTATGCCCGCGAAGCAGGAGACCGTCACCGTGCGGTGGGCCAACTGGGTTGCCAGCGGCGCTCGTCTGGCGCAGTACAACAATCTGCTCAAGCGATTCACGCGTGAGCACCCGCACATCAAAGTCCAGAACGAGCCGAAGCCCTGGCCACAGCACTGGGACAGCCTGGCGGTCTCGTTCCCGGCCGGGAACGCTCAAGACGTGGTGTGGTTCAGCGGCGCTACGTTCCTAAAGTTCGCCGAGGACGGCGTTATCCTGCCTATAAACGAGTACATCAAGACGGCGGGAGTCAACCTGGTCGACTACTGGACGCAGGCGGACGTGTTCGACTTTCAGGGCCAACTCCACGGCATCCCGTTCTTCCACACCATGAGCTACGTGATGATCAACCAGCGCATGTTCGAGGAGAAGGGAGTCGAGGAGCCTTCCCGCGACTGGAACGCGCCGGGCTGGACGTGGGACGACTGGCGCGAGAAGTCGATGCAGCTGCAGGAAGTCGACGAGGGCGGACAGGTCAAGGTGTGGGGCACGTGGGTCAACCAGGCCTTCGAGAACATGTTCGGCGGCCTGCTGATAGCGAATGACGGCGACGTGATGAACCCGGCTAAGACCAGGATGACGCTTGGCGAGCCGAAGTCACGCGAGGCCATGCGGCTGGTGTACCAGTTCATCCAGGAAGACAAGATTTCGCCGATTCCGGCGGACCCGTCCACGTTTATCTCCGGGGCGCCCGACCCGTTTGCGCGGCAGGTAGTGGCCATCCGGCCGTGGAGCACGTCTTCACTCTCGAACTACATAGCGGCGCAGATTCCGTTCGACACGGTGCCGTGGCCGACGTCGCCTAACACCGGTCACACGGGTGCGACGTTCAACGCCAACCCGAACGTCGTCGCCAAGGCGACCAAGTACCCGGACCAGGCGCTGGCGTTTGCCTTCTGGCTCGCCGGCCCGGACATCCAGGATTTCTTCGGATCGTTGAAGAGCCAGATGCCGTCCTATGTGTCGGCCGCCGAGGACCCCGAGGGTGGCTGGCTGTCGCCTCCGCCGACCAGCAACTTCGTGGCCAACACGGGGCAGAAGCTCGACACGACGATCGATCTGCGCTTCCACAAGTTCTGGCTCGAGTGGGTGGTGAAGGTCCAGGAGGTCTGGGAAAAGGCTCTCATCGGAGAGCAGGGATTCGATGAGACCATCGACGAGATGGACGTCGAAGGCCAGAAGATACTGGAGCAGCGATAGGCTGCAGTTAGGAACTGAACCGTTCCCGATGCCGGCGTCGGCGTGAAGGAACCGAACCTGGCGCGGGCCGCGGCGACAGTTTGCCGCGGTCCGTTCCGGGAATGAGGTTGCCGCCGATGGCGGAAGCCAAGCCCATAATATTGGCTGTTTTGTGTAAGACTCCGCAGCAGCCTTACGCTGGCAGAGGACCCTGTTTGCGATGGCCGAATCCACGCTAACTCGACCGACTAGCTCGCGCGCAGGCGCGAGACGGCGGGAGCTGTGGCGCAATATCGAGGGCTATCTTTTTGCGTCGCCGTTCGTCATAGGGTTCGTATGGTTCGCGCTCGGACCGTTTGCGGCCTCTCTGTACCTGGCCTTCACTCAGTACGAGATGAGGGCGGAGCTACCGGCCTTTATCGGAATACAGAATTTCCAGGACATGGCCGCGGACGCCGATCTGAGGCGGTCGCTGGTCAATACCGTCTACTACACGGTGGCTCACGTCCCCGGCACGCTGATTCTGGCGTTTTTCATTGCTTTACTGCTGAATCAGAAGGTGAAGGGGATGCCCCTCTACCGGACGATGTTCTTCGTGCCATCGGTGGTGGCGGGCGTGGCGACGGCGATTCTGTGGCTGTTCCTGCTGGACACCAACTGGGGGCTCATCAACACCATTTTCACCATGATCGGCGGCGAGACGTTCCGGGTACCCTGGCTGACGAGCACGCGCTGGGCGATGCCGTCTCTGATACTGATGAGTTTCTGGCGGCTGGGAGCGCCGATGATCATCTTCCTGGCGGCGCTGCAGGGAGTGCCTGAGCATCTCTACGAGGCTGCCGACATTGACGGCGCGGGCCGGTGGGCGAAGATTCGCCACGTTACGATTCCTCAACTCACGCCGACGATCTTCCTGTTGACGGTGCTCAACATCATCGGCTCGTTCCAGGTCTTTACGGACGCGTTCATCATCACGGAGGGCGGTCCGGCGGGAGCCACGTTGGTCTATCTGCTGCACCTCTACCGGCAGGCGTTCCGGAGCTTCCACATGGGCTACGGGGCGGCGATGGGCTGGTTCCTGTTCATGATCGTGCTGATACTGACGATGATCCAGCTCTGGCTTTCGAGACGTTGGGTCTACTACGAAGCCGCCATGCCCGGGCAGAAGGTGGGCGGCGCATAGATGGCGACGACCACCACTCCGAGGGACCTGGCGCTAGGAGGTTCCGCCCGCATTCGGGACCGAGCGACCGTGGCGCGTCAGCGCGCGGGGCGCACGGTTGTGTACGGGACGCTGGTGACGCTTGCGGTGATATTCACGCTTCCGTTCATATGGATGGTGCTCGCGTCGTTCAAGACTCAAAGACAGGTGTTGAGCAGCTTCGACGTCATCCCGGATCCGTGGACGGCCGAAGGCTATATTCGCGGATGGACCTCGCTTCCCGTCGGCAGCTTCATAACGAACAGCGTGATCTACTCGGGCACGGTCCTGGCGGCTGTGATCATCACCTCGTCGCTGACGGCGTTCGCGTTTTCACGGCTTCACTGGAAGGGGCGTGATTTCTGGTTCGTGCTGGCGCTCTCGACGATGATGGTCCCGCCGCAGGTGCTGCTGCTGCCGCAGTTCATCTTCTTCACGCGGATTCTGAACTGGTCGAACACGCTGCTGCCGCTGATACTGCCGCTGGCGCTTGGACACCCGTTTTACATATTCCTGCTGCGGCAGTTCTTCCTGACGCTGCCGACCGAGCTGGACGAGGCGGCGCGCATGGACGGCGCTTCGTCGTGGGGGATCTACTGGCGCATCATTCTGCCCCTGGCCAAGCCGGCGCTGGCGACAGTGGGGCTGTTTGCATTCATATTCACGTGGAACGACTTTCTCGGTCCGCTTATCTATCTGCACTCCCTGGACCGGATGACGTTCGCCGTAGGATTGCAGCTATTCCGCGGCCAGTTCACGACCGACTTCCCGGCGCTGATGGCGATGTCCACGCTCTCGCTGATGCCGATCATCACAATCTTCTTCTTCACGCAGAAGACCTACATCAAGGGGATTGCGCTCACCGGCATCAAGGGCTAGCGCCTTGAAGGGGTTTGCCGACCTCGGCCTGGACCAGCGACGCGGGGAGCGTCCCCTGAGCGACTCACTCAAGAACGAGCCGGACGTGCTGGTTATCGGCGCAGGCGTCGTGGGAGTCAGCACGGCGTATGCGCTGGCGGTCCGCGGACGGCGCGTGGCGGTGATCGACGCGGGTCAGGTCGGAGCCGGATCGTCCTACGGCAACGCGGGTCTGATCGTTCCGAGCCACAGCCTGCCGCTGGCGATGCCGGGAGTGATCGGCCAGGGCTTGCGCTGGATGCTGGATCCGGAGAGCCCGTTTTACATCAAACCCCGCCTCGACCGGGCGCTGCTTTCGTGGCTCCTGAAGTTTCGCGCGGCGGCCACCGAGGAGAAGGCCAGGCGCGCGGCGCCGGTGCTTGGCGGTCTTCTGCTGGCGAGCCGTGCGATGTATGACGAGTGGTCGTCGCTGGCAGGGATCGATTGCGCCTTCGAAACCAAGGGCGCGATGTACCTGTATAGAACCGCCAAAGGGCTGGCGGAGGGCCGCCACGAGATAGAGATGATGGCCGAAGCGGGCCTCCAGCCGCGCGTGCTGGATGGCACGGAGGTCCGCGACCTGGTTCCGCAGATACGGTCGGGGATGGCGGGCGGGATCGTCTTCCCGGAGGATGCCCACCTGGAACCGCATTCGTTCGTGCTGGGGCTGGCGCGCCAGGCGGAGCGCAGCGGCGCGGTGTTTTTCGACAAGGCGGAGGCGCTCGGATTCGAGACTTCGGGGCGCAAGGTCATGACGGTGCGGACCACGCGGGGCGACGTACACGCCGATCAGGTGGTGCTGGCGACGGGCGCGTGGTCGCCGGCGGTGGCGCGCGACGTGGACCTGCGGATCCCCATCGAGGCGGCGAAAGGCTACAGCCTCACTTTCCGGCGGCCGGACCCTTGCCCGGAGATCCCGGTGCTTCTCCAGGAAGCGAAGGTGGGGGTGACTCCGATGGGGCCTTATCTGCGCTTCGCGGGAACGCTGGAGTTGGCGGGCATCGACTTTTCGATCAACCAGCGGCGCGTGGATGCGATTCGTCGAGGACCACCAGACCATTTCGAAGGTATGGATAAGCTGGGGCTGGTCGAACTATGGCGGGTACTGCGTGCGTGCACGCCGGTCGGACTGCCGATCGTGGGAGCCAGCGGCAAGTGGGAGAACCTGATACTCGCGGCCGGACACGCGACGATCGGCATGTCGCTGGGACCGGTCACGGGCGAGATCGTGGCCCAGTTGGCCTGCGGCGAGACGCCGGAGTTCGATCTCGAGCCGCTAGCGCCGGGGCGGTTTGAGTAGGGGCGGCAATCGAAGGCGATAGCCGCTCTCACAGGTTCGTTTTCCGATGTCTCCTCGGCCCAGGTATTGGCCGTCGCGATGGAGATTTTGGGGAGGAGGTAGACCTAGAGAATTCGGGCGATACGATGGAAGTAAGAGATTGAGCCAGGCGCGCTGGCCGGTCGGGCGCTTGAATCAGGAGGGGGTCTTCGGACCCCCTTTTTTGTCTTTCGACTCTCTTTGAATGGAGTTGGAGCGACGCCGGCCATGCCGCCTTGATTGGAAATGATTGTGAGGTTGTCACTTGGCGCGAGAAGGATTGTTGTCCCCCGCGAGGCCGGGGTCGCCTAGCGAGGCTCGCGGCAATCCGCTGCACCGCACGTACCGGCCGGCGGGAGCGGCGGCGGAGCTGGCGAGATCCAGAGATCGCGAGGTGCTGATAGAAGGTCCGGCTGGCACGGGCAAGAGCAGGGCGGCGCTGGAGAAGCTGCACGCCGCCGCGCTCAAGCACCCGGGCATGAGAGGGGCCATCTTGCGGAAGACCCGCAAGTCGCTCACGCAGTCGGCGATGGTCACGTTCGAACAGAAGGTCATCGCGCCCGCCGATGGCGTGCAGTGGCGATCGACGTCGGAAGAGTATCGATATTCAAATGGCTCGGTGCTGGTGGTGGGCGGACTGGACGATCCGCAGAAGGTCATGTCCAGCGAGTACGACCTGATCTATGTGCAGGAGGCCACCGAAACGACGGAGCACGATTGGGAGATGCTGGCGACGCGGCTCCGAAATGGGGTGATGCCGCATCAACAGCTCATCGCCGACTGCAATCCGGGCGCGCCGACTCACTGGCTCAATCAGAGATGTAACAAAGGACTGACGACGCGACTGCTGAGCCGCCACGAGGACAATCCGTCGATCTCGGAGGAATACCTGAGCAGGCTGCGGGCGCTGTCGGGCGTGAGGCGGGCGCGGCTGTACGAAGGCCGCTGGGCGCGGACGGAGGGGACGGTCCATCAGGACTGGGACAGCGCGATGCACGTCATCGACCGGTCCGACCCATCGATGGGACTCGCGGTGGGCGTGCCGCGGGACTGGACGCGTTACTGGTCGGTCGACTTCGGGTTCACCAACCCGTTCGTGTGGCAGGCGTGGGCGGAGGACGGCGACGGGCGGCTCTTCTTATATGAGGAAATATATAAGACGCAGGTCCTGGTGGAAGACCATGCGCGGTTGATCCTGGATCTGACCGCAGGCGAGCCGCGGCCCCGCGCGATCATTTGCGACCACGACGCGGAAGGCCGCGCGACTTTGGAGCGTCACCTAGGGATGGCCACGCAGCCCGCGCACAAGCGGGTGACGGAGGGACTGCAAGCTGTGGACGCCCGGCTGCGCAGGGCGGGGGACGGCAAGCCGAGGCTCTTCCTGCTGCGCGACTCGCTGGTTGAGCGCGACTGGCGTCTGGAGGAGGCGAAGAAGCCCTGCCGCACGGAGGAGGAGATGGACTCCTACGTCTGGCGGGAGACGCGGGCGGGGTTCAAGGAGGAGCCGCTACGGCAAGACGACCACGGCAACGACGCACTGCGCTACATGGTGGCGCATCTGGATATCGGGGCGAGTTGGGGCGCGGTTTGAGGGAAGTTCCAGGTCAGTAGCGGAACGAACAGCGGGCAACTTATACAATGGTCTTGCTTAGCCGACTGGAGGGCGAAATGGCGTCGCTGGAGCGCGAATATCGATATTTCAAAGCTCATCAAGACGAGCTTGTCGAGAAGTACGGCGGCAAGTTCATCGTAATCGTCGAAGATGAGGTTGTTGCCGCATATGAGAACGAACTGGAAGCCTATACGGAGATGAAGAGCAAGTATGGGTTGGGTCATTTCCTGTTGCAGGAATGCCTTCCACAGGACCAACTGGTGCAATATCACTCAAGGGTGGCCTTTTCTTAGGCGATGGCCCGTTCAACGCCTGTTTGGGGGTTTACGACAAAATCTCAGGCGATTTGTCGGGAGCTCATAAACGATGTGCACGTCAGCGAGTACTTTGACCCAGAGGCCGGTGATCCGCCGCCCGAGCGCCGTTCTTACATAGCGCTCTGGGACACCGGGGCCACCAACTGCGTCATTTCGAGGCGAGTCGCTTCCGACTTAGCGCTGGTGCCCGTCGGCCGAGTGGAAGTTCAAGGAGTTGGTCGCGGCGGGAGTAAAAACCTATTTGAGACCGATGCATTCCTAGTCAATATACGCCTCCCGAACAAAGTTGAACTCGTGGGTGTTCGAGTATCTGAAGGGGAAGTGGCGGGAGTGGACGTGCTACTCGGAATGGATGTGATTACCCAAGGTGACTTCGCGATATCGAACCGCGACGGCCAGACTTGGTGGACATTTCGGCTTCCTTCAATCGCCCGTTTTGATTTTGTGGATGAGAGCACTGATAGGACTGGACGGGAATTCTCTTAGCCGTCGAGAACGCCAGAAGCGGGAGAGAGGTCGGAAACGCAACGGGCGCTGTCGGAACTGAGCTTTCCGCGAGACGTAGCACAGGTTTGGACTTAGGCGCGCTCTGTAGCACCGTCACTTCGGTTTTACCCGACACCGTAGCGTTCGACCGTAGCGGGGTCGAGCTCGAGGCCCAAGCCGAGCTTGTCGGAATCGGGAGCCCAGTCCGGGCCGGACGGCACCGGAAATTCCTTGTACAGGATGCGGTCCGCTTCCTCGACGGTGCCCAGAACTTCCACGACGAGCATGTTGGGCGTGGCGCACGCGAGATGGAGGTGGACCAGCTGGTAGCCGTGTGACGCGACGGGGATGTTGAACGCGTCGGCGAGCTGAGCGGCTTTCATCCACTCGGTGATCCCGCCGACCCTGCCGACGTCCGGTTGGGCGATGTCGGCCGCACCGCGCACGAGCAGGTCTTTGAATCCGTACTTGGTGTATTCGTGCTCGCCGGTGGCGACGGGGATCGAGATGGCCCGGGCTACGCGGGCGAGGCCGTCGATATCGTCGGCCATGACCGGCTCTTCGAGCCAGCCGACGTCGTACTCCTGAAACCTCGGGGCGAGCCCGATGGCCTGCTTGGCGGTGTAGCCGTTGTTGGCGTCGATGTAGATCTCGACGTCATCGCCGACAGCCTCACGCACCGCGCGGAGGCGGCTCAGGTCTTCACGAGTCCTGGAACCGAAGTCCATTCCGACCTTCATCTTCACGCGTCGCATACCGCGTTCAACGTAGCCTGTCTGCTCCTCGACAAGCTCGTCTTGCGTGAACGAAGTCCATCCGCCGCTGCCGTAGATCGGGATCGATTCGCGGCATGGGCCCAGGAGCTTGAACAGCGGCAGCCCCAGGTACTTGGCCTTGAGGTCCCAAAGGGCGATGTCGACGGCGGACAGGGCCTGGATTGCGACGCCCTTACGGCCGAATCCGCGGACCTGCCAGAACATGGCTTGCCAGAGACCCTCGATATGGAGCGGGTCGGCGCCGACCAGCAGCGGCTTGAGGTCGTGTTCGATCACCTCGCGCACGGCGCGGCTGGCGGTGGACATGCCCAGACCTTCAACGCCTTCGTCGGTTGCGACGTGCACGAAGCAGTGACCGCCGGTGCCCATGTTCGTGGCCGTGGCGTCGGCGACGGCGCGGCTGCGCGGGACGGCCACCAAAGAAGTGCGCACCTGGGTGATTTTCATATTGGAGTTTCTCCTGCTGCCGGGGATATGCGAGAGGGTAGCAAACCCGCCAAGGAGGAGGTCGGAATCGGGCTTCCGGCGGTCTAAAGCGAGGGCAACTGTCGTGGCAACTGACGGGTCCCGCGTTGGTACGAAGTTGGCACCTGGGAGGCCGGCGAAAAATTGTCCAACGATTTCTTGGCGACGTTGTAGACGATGGCAAAAACGACTCATAACTTGGAATGAATGGATAGCCGTGGGGGCTAGCAATGAGGAATCGTGGATACAAAAACGCTTACGGCTCCCATCGAGCTTATGGAGGACGGCCCTGAAGGGGCGGTAGTCGCGAGGATCGCCACGCTCGGCGTGGTCGACCGCGACGGCGACCTGACGGTCCCCGGCGCGTTCGGGTCTGTCGACGACGTAAAGGTCTCGCCGTTCAACCACTCAAGCGCCTACGGCGCGGCGCTGCCGGTTGGAGTGGGAAAGGTATTCGAGCGCGGCGGCGCGGCCTTTTTCGAGGGGCTGCTGTTCCTGGACACCATCGGCGGCCGGGAGCTGCACACGACATTGAAGCGGCTGAGCGAGGCGGGCGCGCCCTGCGAGTGGTCGTACGGATTCGAGGTGGTCGAGTCCGAGGACGCGGTGCGCGGCGATCAGAGGGTCCGCGTGCTCAAGCGGCTTGCACTGTTCGAGGTCTCGCCGGTCCTTCGCGGGGCGGGAATCGGAACGCGGACGGTGAGCGTGAAATCGGACGCCCTTCGACAGGCTCAGGGTGAGCGGTGGTCTTCACCCTCACCCCAACCCTCTCCCATCAAGGGAGAGGGAGTTGCGGAAGCCGCTTCGACTGGCTCAGGGCAGGCGGAACGGGATTTTGCGGATTTGCAGGTTATTGAAGCCCGAATGGCGGGCAGGGATGTTTTGGCCAGTCTCAACACGGAGGTTTAGAGGTTATGGCTACGGGAATCAGGACGATGCGCGATGAGCTGACCGCCAAGCGCGAGCAGCTTCATCGCATATTCGAGGAAGCGAGAGACGGCGAGTCTTACGACTACGAGCGAGTGAGATCGATCGTGGGCGGACCGAACGCCGTGCGCGACGAGGTCAAGCGGCGCACGAAGGAGATCGACGGGCTCGCGAAGAAGCTCGATGACGCCGTCGACGCGGCGCGGGTCGCGGAGGACAACAGGCGGGCGCTGGAAGACGACCGCCGTCCGTTCGCGCCGCCGCCCCATCCGGCGACGGGCGACGCCAGGGCGGTGCAGCCGAAGAGCCTGGGACGGCTGTTCGTGGAGTCCGCCGCCTACAAGGGCATGGTGGGGATGAACGGCCCGGCGTCGGTGCTCGACATCGGCGCGAGCGAGTTCAAGGCGCTGTTCCAGACGAGCGCCGGCTGGTCGCCGGAGGCGCTGCGCGAGGGACGCGTGGAGCTAAAGCCCGAGCGCCCGGTCACGGTGGTCAACTTCATTCCGACTTCGCCGACCAACCAGAACTCGGTGAAGTACATGGAAGAGACCACCTTCAACAACGCGGCGGTGGAGAAGGCTGAAGCCGCCGCGTATCCCGAGGCGTCGCTGGCGCTGACGGAGAAGTCGCAGTCGGTGCAGAAGATCGCGGTCTTTCTGCCGGTGAC
>JAPOVO010000140.1 GCA_026708165.1 Chloroflexota bacterium
CGTGCAGCCGGGAGAGCAGGTGTCTGTGTTCAATGACTCGCTGTCCCAGCTATCCGACCGCCTCACCTACCTCTACCGGAAAGACCGCCGTTACTGGTACGACACGCGGCCGAACCTACGCCGGACAGTGGAGGAACGTGCACTGCAATTCCCGGAGGAGGATGTCGACACCGAGATCGAGCGACGCGTGCGCGAGGCGGCACGGCGCAGCCGTGCCGACTTCAAAGGGGTCCACGTCTGTCCGGCCGAATCCGCCGACGTGCCGGACGAACAGCTCACGCGCCTGGTTGTGTTGCGCCCGAACGCTACTCACAAGCGGGGAGCAAAAGACTCCGCCGCACTGAGTGCGGCCGCCGACATACTCGAGAACCGAGGGACTGCTCCACGCCAGCACCGCAACATGCTTGTGTTCCTGGCGGCTGACGACGAAGCCATGGAAGGACTTGCGCAGGAAGTTCGCCGCTTCTTGGCCTGGCAATCCGAGGAGCGCGACAAGGACGCACTTAACCTCGACGCCAACCAGCGCCGGGAGGCGAGGGAGGGTAAGGAAACGAGTGACCGAAACATCGGCGTCCGGTTCGCCGAGGCGTGGCGCTGGCTCCTGGTGCCTACCCAAACCGTGTCAGAAGGGGGCGTGGGCGATCTCGAATGGGAGACGATCCAGGCTGAAGGCGATGACACATCTATTGTGGCTCGTGCCGCCCGCCGCCTGCGCGCAAACGACACGATGATCCCGAAGTGGTCGCCGGCGTTGCTGAAGATGGAACTCGACCGGTGGTTCTGGAACGAAGGGAATCACGTCTCCGCCAGGGCCGTATGGGACGCGCTCTCCGCCTATTGCTATCTCCCGAGGCTTATCGACGAGGCCGTTTTCCTCAAAGCCGTACGTGACGGCGTCGCAAGTGGAGACTACTTTGGATTCGCGACCAGCGTTTCGGGCGAAGGACGCTACGAGGGCCTTACGCTCGGAGGCACTGCAACAATTCATCTGGATGCGGCCAGCGTGCTCGTCAAGCCGGATGCCGTGCGCAAACAGACCTCGGCTACGCAACCACGGCTGGACACCCCGCCGAGCACCAATGAGGAAGGCGGCACCTACGACATTGGGGGCGTCGTCGGACCTCAACCACCACCAGTCGCCCCGTCCCGACCAAAGCTTCCTCGGCGGTTTTTTGGAACCGTCGTGATCAACCCGGATCGAGCGGGCCGGGACATGGGCGACGTGGCTGAGGAAGTCCTTCAGAACCTGACGACCTTGTCTGGTGCGAAGGTGCGCGTGACGGTCGAGATCGAGGCGGAGTTCCCCGACGGCGCATCGGCGGATACGCAGCGCGTAGTTGACGAAAACTGCCGGACGCTCGGATTCGAGACTCACGGGTTCGAGGAACAATAGAACCCACTGGCTTAGACGATGAGCGGCGGGAACTCATCAGGTTGCAGCGTTGGCCGACGTTCCAGGAGACGCGTACCCGAGGATAGCGATGCGTGGCAGGGCACCTGAGGCAGATAGATAGTGGCCCTGGTGCCAGTAAACACTCGAGCCCTGACGTGGGCGGTGGAGGAGTCGGGCATCGCCGTGGCGGATCTCGACAAGCGCTTGAAGGTACCCGATGGGACAGTTGGCCGTTGGATCGTCGGGCATGAACAACCGAACATGACGCAGTTCAAGCGGCTCAGGTCGTTGCTCAAGCGGCCTGCTGCGGTCTTCTTCATGGACACGCCGCCGGTGCCAACTGAGTCGGCTGTCTCGATGAGGTTTGCCTTCGGTGCCACCAACAGATCCCGGTCGCCGGAAGAGAGACACGCGATTCGGGACTCCTCTCGCGTACGCAAATTTGTTGGCGGTCTCTGGGAGGATCTCGGACGCAGCTTCAACGACGCTCCGGCCGCATCCACGAACGAGGATCCGGAACATGTCGCAGACACGATCAGAGCGAGCTCTTTGCATGTCCCGATTGACCAACAGATGTCCTGGTCTTCTCCGGCCGAGGCTTTCAGGAACTGGCGTACTTTGATAGAAAGGATGGGGATTCTGGTCTTCCTC
>JAPOVO010000437.1 GCA_026708165.1 Chloroflexota bacterium
CGTCCCTTGACCGTTAGAAACCACGCCTAGATCATCCTCGGCTGGCGGGTCTCTGGCGTTCCGATCAGTTCCTCGTACGTGAGCCGCTTGTCGAGTCCGCGCCGCGCCATGATCGTCATCTGGTCGATGGTGTCGTGCGGTCGCACGTTGTGGCGGCCCGCGAACTCGTTGACGTAGCGGGCGAGGTGCTTCTCGCTGAGCCGGTGGTAGGTTCCCTGGTAGCCGCGTTTGAGCATCGCCCAAAACGACTCTATGCCGTTCGTGTGAGCCATGCCGTCCACGTACTCGCCGACCGAATGCTTGACGGCTTGCCGAAGTCTCGGGAGTCCATCGTATGCTCGCGCTTCGTCCGTGTAGACCGTTGCGGTCGGCTCTGTCCGTTCCCGCACAAACTCTTGAAGCGTCGGCGCGTCCGTGGCCTCTACGGGAGCGGCTGATACGCGGTTAGTCTCGCGGTCTTTCGCGCCTACCACGGCGGCTTTGCCGACAGGCCCACGTCCAGCGTTCAATCGCTTACTGGCGTGCTTGTTGCGCTCTTTCCCGCCTACGTAACTCTCATCGACTTCAACGGGACCGGCGAACGGTACTGTCTCATCGTTGTAGGTCTCGCGGATTCTGTGCGCCAAGTGCCAAGCTGCTTTCTGTGTGATGCCCAGGTCTCGATGCAGCTTCATCGAGGATACGCCCTTGAGGTTCGTTGACATCAGGTAGAGCGCGATAGCCCAGGTGGATAGCTTCAGCTTGGAATCGTGCATGATCGTGCCGGTCTTGACGGTGAAGTCACGCTTGCACGGGTTGCAACGGTAGACGGGAGTCAGGCGCTTGGATTTGCGCGGGCTGACGTTTGAGCCGTCGCAGTACGGGCATTCGATGCCGTCCGGCCAGCGCCGTCCGACGAACCAGTCATTAGCGGCTTGCTCGTTGTCGAATTTGCGTACTGCCTGAACGAGCGAGAGTCCCTTGCGGTGAGCCTTTCCCGGTCCCTTCTTGCCTGCCATTTGAGTTCCTTTATCCCTGTGATTTATGTACTTATTGTACACTAGCGAGGGTTTGGGAGCAAGCTACAGGCGGTCGATTTTCCCTTCGATGCGGTCAAGGCGAGTGTCGATCTTGGACTCCAGTTGGTCCAAGCGCTCATTCATCGCGTCTCTGAGCGCTTTGATTTCACCGCATAAATGCTGGTGCGATTGCTTAACAGCCCGCTCCAGTATGTCCAGTCGTTCATCGGTCGTTCGGGTCTCAACTGCCATCGTTCACCACGCGGTCGGGCCTCCCCTGTCTATGGGGCGGGATTCTAAGGCTCACAGGTGTAACGGTCAAGATTGGTGTGCACAAGTATATAATTCCCTAGTGTAAAGGGGCGTGGGTTCCCGCTCTCGCGGGAATGTCGAGTAGGAGGATCAGAGGCACGTGGCGGTAGTGCACGACTTGGCCGGGCATCGGATGTGGGACGGATGGATGAGAAATATAGGACGCGGAGTCCGGCATGGGTGGGGACGTGTTCGGCGGTATGTCGGATGCACCCTTCGACCCCTTCGACAGGCTCAGAGCAGGCAGGCTCAGGACGCACGGGGACACGCTTTGCGGGCGTGACGATAGAGGGCCGGGGCGGAGATTCCTCGACCTCGCTCGGAATGACAGTGACCGGCGGAATGACGGTCAGGATTGCAAGTTAGGAATAAACTAAGTGACGCGGTGTCAGGCGGTTTGGACTGGCAGGAGACTTCCGAGGGGAATAGCGACATGGCAGGGCTCACCGACGAACAAAAGCGGCACTACGAAGAGCACGGATACGTCTTTCTTCGGCAGTTGTTCACTCCGGCTGAAATTCAGCCGTTCATAGATGAAATCAAAGACGAGATAACCGAGCAGGGGCAAAGGTATTACGACGCAGGTCGGCTCAGCTCCCTGTACGAAGACCACGGGTTTGGGACCCGCTTCATGAAGTTGGTCGAAGAATGCGGGGACATATATAACGAACTTGTCGGCTCGGTGCTTATGGGGCCCGCACTGTTCAAGATTCTGCGCAGTCC
>JAPOVO010000324.1 GCA_026708165.1 Chloroflexota bacterium
CCCGTCCAGGCTTTTGACAAGCAGCGCCCGGCCCGCGTCGACTCCTTCATTGATCCTCGCAGCGTCCCGTCCTCCCCCACTGGCCAGACCGGGCCTTCCGCCGCCCCCCCCGCCCGTAACCTGCGCGGCTCGCTGAACGATCTTTCCCGCATGAGCGCCGGCTTCGACCGCGGAATCCGACGCCGCCGAGAAGAACAGCGGTCTGTCCCCCACCACCGATCCGACAAGGAACGCCCAGTCGCCGCGATCGTGGAGTTTGGACCGCATGGCGTGGCTCAGCGCTTGCAGTGCGTCGGCGGCATCTACGTGCACCCGCGCCGCCACTATCCCGAAGCCTCCCAGATCTTCAACGCCTGCTACAACCTCATTAACTTGCAGGTCAGCGATTTTCTGGCGCAGACGTCGGATTTCCTTTCTGTGCTCCGAATTCTCGTCGACAACCTGACGCGCCCGCGACGGCGCGTCTTCGACCGGCGCGCCCAGCGTATCGGCGATCTGCTGCATGGCCTGTGAACGCGTGCGGGCGTTCTCGACTGCCGCCACACCCGTAACCGCTTCGATCCGCCTTAGTCCCGACCCTACGCTTTCATCTCGCAATATTCTGAATGATCCGATTTCAGCCGTCGTCGCGACGTGCGTTCCGCCGCACAGCTCCTTTGATGCGTCTCCAATGCTGACGACTCGCACAACGTCGCCGTATGTCTCGCCAAAAAGAGCCAACGCCCCCCGTTCTACAGCCTCGCGGACCTCCTGCTCTGCGGTTGCAACTTCCACAGCCGCGAGAACGGCTTCGTTAACTATCAGCTCGATTTCCGTGATCTCGGCGTCGCTCAGCGCCGCGCTGTGGTTGAAGTCGAATCGGAGATGGTCGGGCGCGACTAGGGATCCAGACTGTCGGGCGTGGTCGCCCAGGACCCTCCGTAGGGCGTAATGGAGCAAATGAGTCGCGGTGTGATTTCGCGCGGTCGAGCGGCGGCGCGTGCCATCCACCTCACACGTCACGCGGTCTCCGATCTGGGCCGAGCCGCTCTCTACAGTCCCAAAGTGAAAGATGGTGCCTTCGGCGTTAGATTGAGTATCCGTTACGCGGAACGAGAATCCAGCGTTCGAGATGAAGCCAACATCGCCAACCTGCCCGCCGGCCTCCGCATAGAAAGGCGTTGTGGATAGAACGATCAGCGCCTCTTCGCTTCCCTCTACTAGCGAGACCGGCTCACCGGCCGAATAGATCGCCGCCAATTGACCTTTCGCCGAGACGCTCCCGCCATAGCCCGCAAACTCGGTTGCGCCAAGTCCCGTGGGCAGGTCCAATCCCCCCGACGCGGCGCCGCTGCGGCTCTGGCGGCGCTGCTTGTTCATAGCTTCTTCGTATCCCGCCTCGTCGACGTCGACCCCCGCACCGGTAGCCACGTCCTTCACAAGATCGAGGGGTACTCCATACGTGTCGTGAAACACGAATGCCGTCTCGCCATCCAGCATGTCGGAGCCGCTCAGTTCGGAGACCCGCGATTCCACTAGCGCCAGCCCCCTGTCCAGCGTACGTCCGAATCGCTCTTCTTCGTCTTCGATCACCGCCAGGATGTGATCGCGTCGATTTACGACCTCCGGATAGAAATTCCCCATAACATCGATAGCCGCGTCGGCAACCTCTTGCGCAAACGGACCGTCAAAACCGGTCAGCCGGGCTTGTCCCACCGCGCGCCGCATCAGCCGCCGGAGCACGTAGCCTCTGCCTTCGTTGCCCGGCAATACGCCGTCCGCGAGCATGAAGACCGAGCTTCGGCTGTGCTCCGTGATGATTCGAATTCGCCGCTCATCGTCTGCGCTCAGGGCCGACCGCCCTCCCAGCGCACGTTCCGCACACGACTTGATCACCGCGAAGAGGTCCGTCTCATAGACGTTGGCCTTGTCCTGAAGCAGGATGGCCCAGCGTTCAAGACCCGCTCCGGTATCGACGCCCACCTCGTCCAAAGGCGTCAACTCGCCGTCCACGTCCTGGTAAAACTCATTGAACACAAGGTTCCATAGTTC
>JAPOVO010000475.1 GCA_026708165.1 Chloroflexota bacterium
GGTCTTCCCAGGCGCTGTGTAAATGAAGACGGAGCGGGGGTGTCCCAGGTCCGGCCCGCGTCGGTCTGCTCCTGCAGGACATCCGCGAACCCCTCGCCTCTCCTCTCGCCCGACTCCGTGATGACCGAGCGCAGGTCGGCCCGGCGATCGGAGTCCCGGAGCCCGCTGCGGAACTCGGCCACGATGCTGCGCCCCTCCTCGCCCAGGCGCTTGCGCCAGGTGAGCCGGGCGTCTCCGTTCCAGTTTCCGCCATCGGTGTAGTAGTTGGTCTTTGCGGTGTTCAGCGGCCGACCGGTCTCGGTCTGCGTCTCGCGAAACGCGATCGACTGCGAATTCGACGATCCTCCGTTGCCGCTCAACCTGATCCGCACCTGGTGTCCCGGCGAGAAGGAGATCTGGCTGTTCACACTCACCCGGTGGCTGGTGTTGCCCGACCCCTGGTTCCTGGTCTCGTCGACAACCGTGGCTGCGCCCGCGCCGCGCAGGGCCTGTTGCTGCAGCGTCCGGTCCTGGTGGTTTTCCGAGTCGCTGAGGTGATAGCTGCTCCTGATCCACCCCTTCTTGCCGAAGTCCCGGCTCAGGTTCAGTCCCATCCCCTTCGAGTCCCCGAACCCGCCGCCGCTCGAGGAAAACGCTCCGCTCCTCACCATCTCCTCGACCATGGCCCCGCCACCGCCGCCGACCATCAGGTATCCGATGTCCCCCGCCGACAATCCCGACTGGTTGACATTGTTCGTGTTCGCCGTGAAGGACAGCTGCATGGTCGGCGAAAAGCGGTTGAGCGTGACCCTGCCGTCGTAGCGCAGCTTGTCTCCCGCGGGCGTGTCGGTACGACTCCCGCTGTTCACGTCACGCCCGAAACCTCCCGTCGCGCGTCCGAAATGGCCGCGCTTCGCCTCTTCCCTGAGCTTCAGGTCGATGGTCCGCTCGTCGTCGCCGTCGGGGATTCCGGTGAACTCCGCCATGTCCGACTGCTTGTCGTAGACATCGACCTGCTTGACGGCGTCGGCCGGCAGGTTGCGGGTGGCGATCTTGGGGTCCTTGCCGAAGAACTCCTTGCCGTCCACGAGCACGTTCTCGACCTGTTCGCCCTGGGCCTTGATGCTCCCGTCGTTCTCGACCTCGATCCCGGGGAGGCGGCGCAGCAGATCCTCGACCATCGCGTTCGGCGCGGTGGGGAACGCGAGGACGTTGTAGCTGAGCGTGTCACCCCGGTTGATGAAGGGAACGTGCTCCACGCTGACGACCAGCGAATCCAGCTCCACCGCCGAGACCACCAGTTGCAGGGTGCCGGCGTCGACGTCCGCACCGCTGATCTCGAAGTCGCGCCGGAAGGTCTCGTAGCCGAGGAGCGTGACCTGCAGCACGTACTGGTCCGCGCCTAGCCTCGTTACGGCGAACCGGCCGTTCCCCTCGGTGACGTCGTACCTCGCCAGCACCGAGTCCGCGCGCGTCAGCGCCACGACCATCGCGTTGGCCAGCGGAGTGCCCGCCGAGTCCGTGACGAGCCCCTGCACCTTGTATTGCTCCTGGGCATGAAGCGGAGCGGCCATGCCGCCGAGGACCAGCGCGGCGCTCCAGGCCAGCAGCCCGAACCAGCACCGGCACCGCGAATGGCGATGGTCCTGTCCCCGGCCTGCCAGGGCCCAGCGCGCCATCGGCACGCCCCGGCATCGCGCCCTCATCGGCCATCCCCCATGCCTCGGCGACGCGCGCCAAAACGCTTCCGCATCTCCTCCGTCTTCTCCGCCACCATTTCGTCGTACTCCTTCTGCGACATTTCGTCGCCCTTGTCCGGCCGTTGGATGAGTCCCTCCTCCAGGTCCCCCAACGCGATCTCCGTCGCGAAGTACTTGATGTGGCCGTCGTCGACCGAGACCACCAGGATCATCCCGGGCAGACCGCCGTAGGGCCCCGGACCCCCCGGTACCGGAATCTGGGGCGTGAACCAGGCCTCGATGGCCGTGCTGTCGTGCTCGGCCGTCGCCTTGATCACCATGTAGCCCTCGTGCTCGGCCTGCTCGCCGG
>JAPOVO010000446.1 GCA_026708165.1 Chloroflexota bacterium
GCGCAAATGAACCACGGATTGCCCGGCACTCGGTCGACATCCGTGCTGACCTGGTGGTAGTAGTCGTTTTCGTAACGGGCGATGCCGCCTACGTCGGTGCGCACCCACAGTCGGTCTCTTATCCGGTTCATGGTAGCAACGATCCGCGGGTCGGCGGCCGAGAACATTCCGAAATAGAACAGCCCGTACAGACTGGCGTCCAACACCATGTCCTTCTCATATCCGCCTGAACCGTTTGGAATCAGCCGCCGAAGGAACCGACCCTCCGCCTCGTCATACAGATACCGCTGGGCTGCATCCCGCATTGATTTCGCCGCGCTGCGGTACCGAGCTTCGAGCTCGGTCTCTCCGAATCCGCGCGCGAAAGCCGCGGCTGCGCGCAAGCCGGCCCAAACCGAAGCCACCGTCCATGCGTGGACTCCATGCCGCTCCTCCCAGAGGTCATATGAAGGCCGCGGCAGACCGGTCTCGGGATCTCTAAAATCGCAGAGGAAATTAGCCGCCTTCTTTATCAACTCCGCATACAACGGCTTGATGGCCTCGACGTTCAGATCACGGTCGAACTGCCGTCCCAACGCCCAGAGAACGAGCGCCGTCTCGTCCTCCTGAATTGGAAGTTGCTGCTCTCCCCTGTCCGTGGCCCAGGGATGCCACGAGCTGCCCTCCGAACCGTCCGGAGCGTACTTGTGGGCCATGAATCCTTCGTCCCGAATCACGCCGGCGCAAAATCTGTAAAACTGCCGGGTCAGACTCCCGAAGTTGGCCTGGCCGAGCGCATCAGCCACCAGAGCTCCGTCACGAGGCCACATGTAGCTGTACACATCGCGGTTGAACTGTAGATTGTCCGTGTCGTTCGCCGCGATGATCGCTCCACCGTTGTCTACTTGGGTCCTCACGATCAGGAGGCTTCGGTGGTACAGATCAGTAAGGCGCTGGTCCAGGTCCGCCGTGCCTGTCTTCGATCCGGTAACCCAGTAGCGCCAATAGTGCTTCGTGCGGTTGACGAGCGTTTCCGCGCCGCGCTCCCTCAGCGAATCGTTGTGGTTCCTCAGGCTCTTGTAATCGTGGCCGGCCGATATCCAGTAATAGACTTCTTCACACCCGTCGCCCTCGACATCCAGATGCACCCCTCCGGTGCTATCGATGGAACCCTGCGACACGAGGTTGCCGCCGAGTTCCCCGTTTTCGGCATCGCGCCAGGTACCTTCGAGTCCGCGAACCGAGCTTTCCCCTATGGCAAAGGCGTCCCATCCCGAGCTAAGGCGCGTCTGAACGTCCACCCAGAACCAGAGCTTGCGCTTGTAGTGGATCAACGACCTGGGTGCCGGGTCGAAGTACGCGGTATCTCCTATGTCGTCGCCGTAGATGCTGAAGTCTTGGTGGAAGAAAAGCCGCAGTTCACGCGGATCGCTCCGGAGGTTTTTGATCGAGACCTTCCGGATGTATACCGGCCTGTGGAAATCCACGCAGTCCGAGCATGTCATCTCGAGGCCGAGGTGGTCGTTTCGCAACTGAACGTCCGTGACCAGTGTGGATTTCTCGTACCGAAGTTCGCGGTCCCAGTCCGAGTCCTTTATCCAACTAAACTCGCCATCGGCCCAAACGCCGAAATGGCATTTGCCACCCGCAATGTGATTGTGAAGGCCAACGTGCGGGAAGTAGAGATCTCTGAGTAGATAGTCCTGGTCGAAGTTGACCAGCATAGAGCCATTGCCCACTACAAGATCTCGCGGCATTTCGACCCCCTCATACGTCCCCGACTGACCTTAACCGTAGCGTCTAGCCACGAAACGTGCCCAAAGCACCCTAATCATCGCTACCAATCTGGTGCCCCGCCTCCATCGATAGTGTGACCAACAAGCCCCTCATCCATTACCAATTGGTCCGAAAAGTGAACCGATCCAGCTTCCCCTTCCCCACCCAAAAGCGACCGAATGTAGTATCACCTACCTCATCACCCAACCGTCGATCGGACCTCTCACACCCGTATCCACAACCTACCGCTTCCCGTCCATACACAC
>JAPOVO010000030.1:0-1804 GCA_026708165.1 Chloroflexota bacterium
CATCGCTCTCAAGCGGCCCTCGGCCTCTTGCAATAGACGGCGCCCGAAGCCTCGTTTGCGGCAATCCGCGGCGACCGCGAGATAGTTGATCCAACCCCTATGTCCCTCGTATCCGGTCATCACGGTAGCCACCAGTCGGTCGCCCAACGATCCGACGAGAAACATGTCCCGTTGAACGCGTAACTTGCGCCCGATGTCCTTGACAGGGTCGTTCCTCGGCGTGACCAGCCCGCACTCTTGCCACAGATCCACCACGGCCTGTTGGTCGGACTCCCTGTAGCCCCGAATCTCCAGTTCCGTAACGTCCATTCCCTATGTACCGCATGACCGACAAACAAAACTCGATCTGCAAGCCGATTCGATGGTACACGCCGTGAATGACAGCAAGCGACGCCTCTCCGGAAGCCTGACGTTCTACGACGTGCAGATTGGCTGGAGGAATATGTAAAACGAAGCGCCCCGGCCTATTCCGACATTGGACGCTTGAGCAAGGTCCATCCCAGATGTACGGCCCAAGCCGTCCAAAACAGGTAGCACACCCTGGACATTGTGAATCCCGTCGCAATCATGCCTGAGTCGGCTACGGCGATGATGAAGCCGACCAGGGCGACGACCGAAGCCGCGGCTGCTACAAGCGCTGCGATCTTGTTGAAATCCTCCCTGGTTGCGATGCCTACGCTGAATACGAGGAACCCCAGGGAGATGCCAACTCCGGACAGCAGAGTGATCCCCAATCTGACCGCGAAGACGGACTCCGCAACCTGAACGGCCTCCGCGCTCGTCGCGTCAGCCATCACGAGGTTGAGCCCCTGGGCCGTGATCCATCCGATGGTGCCGATACCAATCCCGGCAAGGCCGATCCGCGTCAAAGAGTCGCCGTCGCCGCCTCTCAAATTCGATTGCAAGACGTAGATGCCAAACGTCGTCCAGATCAGCCCGACGGCGATAAGGAGCACTGTGAGCTTAGTCAGAGCCGCATTGCCCGCCAGCGAGTCAATAGTCGCCACTGCATCGCTAGGGTCCGCACTTGCGATGAACAACCCGCTCGGCTGTATCAGGAAAAAGATAAGCGCCAGCAGCGGTCCAAGGAATAACGCCAAACCGCCGAGCCTGTTCAACGACATCGCTCCCATCTCTTCCCCCTTCATACTTGCGGCTGCGGCGCTACTCACCGCAATTCCAGCGGCTTCCCGACGCGAATCTTATACAAAACATGACAAACACCTGTATCGGGTGTTTATTTGCACGAAAGTCACCAAAGTTATTTGACAGGGGTACGCCGCAAGTCGTACGTTTTCTCATTAGTAGGTCGGAGTCTGGAAGTGTGTGCCCCAGAGGCGCAGAAGGAGCGAGCGTGTTGTCGAAACTGAAGTTGTTGCTAGTACTGCCCCTTATCGCGATATTCGCGTTGGTGGCGTGCGATGCCAACGGAGGCGATGAGGAAGCAATGGCCGAAGCCCAGGGCATGATGACCGAGGCCCAGGGCATGATGACCGAAGCTGAAGGCATGATGGCTGAGGCTGAGGAAATGATGGCCGAGGCCGAAGGCATGATGGCCGAAGGCGACGGAATGATGATGGAGAGCCGTCTCGCTACGGTTCAGAGCCGCGGCACGCTCATCTGCGCCAGCCGAAACGACGTCCCCGGCTACGGCTCGCTGGATTCAGCCGGTCGTAACGTAGGTTTCGACATCGACCTTTGCCGCGCGGTTGCGCCCGCCGTTCTCGGTGACCCCGAAGCCATCGAGATCAGGTTGACCACGGCCGCGCAGCGTGGCCCTACAACCCCGCCAGCCGAGGCGGCC
>JAPOVO010000030.1:1814-2021 GCA_026708165.1 Chloroflexota bacterium
CCGGTGCGAAACGAGGGTTCCCACTCCGCCCTTGCCCGCCGGTTTCGACCCGCGGTCCCGGGTGCCCCCAAAGCAACGAGATCAGGTTGATCACCGCCGCCGAGCGTGGACCTACCATCCAGTCAGGCGAAGTCGATCTGCTCGTGCGGACCGTCACCTGGACGACCTCCCGCGACTCGCAGTGGGGCAACTACGTTCACACCACGT
>JAPOVO010000081.1:0-8360 GCA_026708165.1 Chloroflexota bacterium
ACGGCTCCGAAGAGTGCCAGCAGAATGATCAGCGCGACCGGTATGCCGATCCGCTCTCCTTTCTCAAGGTCGTGCGCGCTCAGCTCGTTGTTCTCGTAAGCCACGCTGGCGTCCCCGCCGATAAGCACCAGGAAGTCGTCCGCATCGTTCGCCTCCTCCACCACGTGGATGAGGCCCTCGACGTTTTCAGTGGCCTCCTGGTACGTGCCGGCCAGCGTGTAGTGCATCAAGACGGTTTGCTTGTCCGCGGAGACGAGGAGTGGCAGCAGCTGCGCCATCTGTTCAGCGGAGATCAGAGGCCCGAGGTCTAAGGCCTGGTAGTAGTGGGACAGCGGCTGGTCGTTTATCCCGCCGGATATCGTTCCGGACCCCAGCGCGGTGATCTCCTCGTGAAGCGCCTCTACCTTGGCGCGGAATGCCGCGTCATCTACGGTCAGCGACTCCGACTGCACGATTACGATCTCGGCCAGCTTCTTAGGGCCGCGTAGCTTGTCCTCCAGGATGGCGGCCGCTCGCTCCGACTCGTAGCCGCTGCCCAGCCGGAACTCGGTGGTCGTCGCGCTGGGGAGAAGACTTTGGATTAGCCCCAGCGCAATCACCACCAGCACGATCCACACGCCAATGGTCACCCAAGGCCTTCGCGCGCTGATACGTGCCAGTGACTCAGTCAAGCGTTTTCTCCGTCATGCCAAACTGGGTTTTCCGCCATCGCGTATCTTAAACGAAACCCGCAGGCATTCCCGTCGCGCCCCGACAGAATTAGTCGGCCAATCCGGCCGACACAATCGCACCAGGACGAGGAAAGTCGCGTATCGCAAGCGCCGAAAGAAAAGGACCCAAAGTATACAAGAGGCAGGTTTCTGGTCCCGCGCGGGGCCGTCTTTGACACCACCTTGCATGAAGCGTTTTCGGACTCATCCCGCGGTACGCCTATCTCTCGGTGATACGCTCTACCATCCTCGATATAGGAGTGGAAAGATGCCCTGGATGCCCGGCGTTACCTGTCACAGCACCGAGAACCGCCATGCCGGTCGCGAGTGTGGGGGAGTCAAGGGCAAGCCGATCTTTCTCGTCTGGCACTACACGGTCCGCGATTTCGAATGGAGCCTGCACGCGCTCACGTTGGGGGAGGTATCCGCGCACTTCCTCGTCGACGTGGACGGAACCATTCATCAGCTGGTGGACACCGACGACGCGGCCTGGACTCAGGGGGTGAAGCGCGCCGATGAACGCGATCATCTACTCAACGTATTGGGCGGAGTCTGCAAGCGCCTTGCTTCCAGCGGCTCGGCCAACGAGAACCTGTGGGCCATCGGCGTTGAGATCGTCAACTCCGGTTCCGAGCCGTACACGCCTAGCCAGATCGAAGCGTGCATTCGCATCGCCGACTGGTGTCGCCAAACTCACGGCATCGAACGCCGGCGGCCTTTTCAGGTCGGCCACGAAGAGATCAATATCAAAAAGTCCGATCCCGGCCGCTATTTTCCCTGGGACGTGATTCTCGAGAGCTAACGACAACGCCTCTGGCCGGTCCGTCTCGCGAGGTCCTCTCAGCGCTATTGGCAATCCGCCGTTCCCGCGCAGGCTAGTCTCGCCGCCACCGTCACCCCCGGACTCACTATCATTCCGGGCCCCACTGCCATTCCGGCGAAAGAACATCACCCCGTACCCCGATACGGGGCCGGAATCCAGACGGGCTGGGGGCGATGCTCGTCTGCGTGCGTCCCACGCCGGATCCGCGTCGCCATTTCACCCTGTTACCGTCATTCCGCCTACCTCCCAAACCGTCATTCCCGCGAAAGCGGGAATCCATCCCCCCATTCCAACTTCGTAGGGGCGGTTCGCGAACCGCCCTCCCTCGGCTAGCCGCGCCCGACTACACAGTCAGAGCCTTGAGACCCATTTCGCCTGCAACAAGCCAGTCGCATAGTGGCACCCACGTACACCCCGTTTCCGCCATCGTCAAATACCCGTTTTTCACTTATCCACAGGGTAATTTCCACTTTCTCCACCAAACTCACTCGTTTCGCCCCCGCCCGAACGCCGCGACTCAGAGCCATTCGCCGTGAGCGAGGTCCGCAAACCGCCCTACCTCAACGCCCCCACGGAAACGCCAGCGTCGGCCGGTTGGCATACCGGCTCATGGTCAGAGTCACCTCTCCACCGGCCCCGGGGGCAAGGCGGACGGTAAAGCTGCTGTCGTCAACGTGGGCTGTCACGCCATCGGCGCTGGCAGTCACGATTCGGTGCTCACCGTAGCCTCCGCCCTGCACGACGACCGTGCGGGCCTTGACCTGGTTGGCGTTCACCAGCGTGACCGAAGTCTCGGTCGCGGTCATCCGGGTCACCAGAGCGGCAACGTCTTCAGGCACGCCTGCCCGGCGTCGCTCGGGATCGAAGTACCGGAGCCGGGCGTGCAGCGGGTGGCCATCCCTGCCCGTCGGCAGTCCGCCCAGCATCAGTTCGGTCAGAGCCCCCGTCAGCGCCGGCGTTAGTGTGTTCATGTCGTCCGACATCCGCGTGTCAGGTGAAGCGGTGTCCCGCCGGACTCCTTCCATCCTCGACCGCACCGCTTCCAGGTCGCTCGTCAGGGCGTCGACCGGGTAGTCCGGATTGCCGCCGTTGAGGAAGTCGAGCCATCCACTGCCGGTCACGCGTTTGCGGTCGGCTGGGTCCATCGACCAGTAGTAGACCTGCAGCGCCCCCTTGTCGAAGGGCTCATCCCTGAAGTCATACCAGCCGTCGTCGCCGTGCATTCTCGGAAAGTACTCTCGCCCGTCCATCGCCTTTGCGTTCGAGTTGACCCCCTCGATCACGCCTCGCCAGACGTCCACATACCGCTGGTCGCCAGTCATCAGCAGACCGTTGCCGAAGCTATAAGGGGTGCGTTCCAGCGCGGTTGGGCGATGTGCAATCTGTCCACTGGCCGGATCGTAGACCGAAAACCCCCAACCGTAGACGCCTCCGTACCACTTCCCGTCGCACTCACCGCCTATTGACCCGTCCAGGCCGATGTTGGTGGGGATGATCCCGCCGTTCGCCTCGGTGCGTTCGACCCACCCGTCGATGTAGTCGACCAGCCAGTCGCGGTACCGCCCCTCGCCCGTCAGTGCGTACGCATTGAAGGCTAGGGTGGTCGCTCCCATATTGAGCGGATTGTCGCCCACTATGTCGTTGTAGTCCTCGAAGTGCTGGAGCATCTCCTCGTAGTTGCGCTCGCCGTGCAAAGGATCGAACCGCCCCTCGATCTCTATCGGATCTCCGGCCCAGTCGACGGCCGTGGCCTTGCGCATCAGCGGGCCGCGGCTGCCGTTGAACATGCTGCGGATGATCCGGTGCTCCGGGTCGTAGTTGGGCGCGGAGGGATCGTCTCCCATGTAAAAGCCCGCGAAACGTTTTGTGCGGACTAGCAGTGCGTCGTCGTATGGGTCCGACAGGCCCTGTAGGAAGAAGACCGCGAATCCCTCGCCGTTGTGCATCCAGTCGAACATGACCGGAAATTCCTTGTAGTACATGCCGTCGCGGGCGAAAGGCACTTCGGTTGTCTTGGCCTCGGTGTACTGCCGAAGGTGGCCCTCCCAGCCCTTCTTGTAAAGCTCCAGCACGATGTCCGATGCACCCAGGGCATGGAGCATCGTCCAGTTCAGCAAGTTCTCCGCCGCGTCGTCTGGACCGTCGTCGCCTCCCCACCGCGGCACGCACAGCAGATAGCCCCGCTCGTCGAAGTAGTGCTCGAAGAAGGCTTGGCATGCAAGTGCTTGGTCGCGCAGCAGCGCCCGCTGGAGCAATGCCCAATGAGGCGGCGGCATGGGGCGGTCTATGTCGAGAGTCGTCGAACGGCGCATCGCACTTCCTCACTTGCGCATTTCCGCCGTAAGCGGAGGGCGGGCTATTCAGATCGGCCTTGAATCCGCGTGTCGTCCAACCCGAGTATCCGGCGGGCGACCGTGGTGGATGCTATGCCCAATCGTCTGCCAACTCAATCGACGTCAAGTTCTGGGCGCCCAACCCATCGCCGAAGCCACGGACCTGAGGACGTTCCTTCTACCGGGAGCGGCAGACCGTCAGGCATTTGGAGAGAACCAATGCCAATTGCCCGAAATTCCTGGCCGAACCGGCGCGTCACGCGCTGGAGCAAACCCACGCCTCGGGCGCCACCACGCACCGCTTTTTGGGTATAGAGTTGAAAGGTTATTTGCCGTAATTCAGCGGACAGGATGGTCGGCCCACGCAGGAGAATTCAGGTTTGATCGATCTCGCCGGAGTATCGAAGCACTACCAGATCGGACCTGTGGAGGTACGGGCGCTGGACAGCGTCGACCTCCACGTGGGAGACGGTGAATTCGTCGTTGTCCTGGGCCCCTCCGGGAGCGGCAAGACGACCCTCCTCAACATGATCGGCGCGCTCGATACGCCCACTTCTGGGACAGTCTCCGTCGGCGGCCGCGATATCACCGGCGCCTCACGCTCTCAGTTGTTCAAATTCAGGCGTCAAACGGTCAGCTTCATTTTCCAGAGCTTCAACCTCTTCCCCGGCCTCACCGCGCTCGAAAACGTGGAGTTCGGGATGGACGTCGCGGGCAAGCGCCGCCGCGGCGGCCCCCAATCCGTGCTCGAAGCCGTCGGGCTTGGTCATCGCATGGAGCACTTCCCCCACGAGCTATCCGGTGGCGAGCAGCAGCGCGTGGCGATAGCCCGTGCACTGGCCACGGAGAACCCCGTCCTGCTTGCCGACGAGCCTACCGGCGAGCTCGACTTCGAGACGGGCGCGCAGATTCTGACGTTGCTGCAAGATCAGGCATCGGCCGACCGGGCAGTGCTGGTTGTGACGCACAACCGGGAAATTTCCCGCATTGCCGACAGGGTCGTCGAGTTGAGCAGCGGGCACATCGTAAGCGACGGCCCGCCCGAGGGAGGCAAGATGCCTCTCGCCGAGCTGCGCTGGTAGCGAGCACGCGATGTTAGCGCTGCGACTGCGCTGGGCGCTCAGGGACGCGAAAGCGCGATGGCTCCAGGTTGCCGCCATCGCGTTGATGATCGCCATCGGCACCGGCATGTACGCCGGCCTCAGCAGCACAACGGAATGGCGGCTCGCCTCCAACGACGCCAATTTCGATGCCACGAACATGTACGACATTCGCCTCCAGCTCGGCGGCGCCGGCTTTCTACAGCGGGGTGCGCTGAAGGACGTCGCCGAGAGTATCGAAGGCGTGGAGCAGGTTGAGGAGCGGCTGATCTCCCAAACGCAGGTTGACGTGGACGTCGGCGACCGTTCCGTTTTCGCGCGCGGCAGGATCGTCGGGGTGGACCTCTCCGACGGCGGCCCGCACGTAAACGGTGTCGAGCCGATCGTCGGCAGAGCCATCGACGAGTCCGAAGCCGGCGACCCGGTCGTGCTGCTGGAAGCTAACTTCGCCGTCTTCCACGAGCTTCCGGAAACCGGCGAGCTAAAGCTCGGAGGCGGCGTCACCGCCCAGTACGTCGGACAAGCCGCCTCGCCCGAGTACTTCGTCGTTATCGAGCAGACAGACTTCCTCGCGCAGGCCAACCTCGCGGTCGTGTTTACCTCGCTGGAGACTGCCCAGGCGCTCGCGAACAAGCCAGGTCTGGTCAACGACCTGGTGCTCACGGTCGCGCCCGGCGCCAATATCGACCACGTCGAGACCGCGCTTATCGCCGGAATCGAAACGCGCTATCCCCAAATGGGCGTGACCACGATGCAAACGGAGGACGATCCGTCCTTTCGGGCGCTCACCAACGATCCCAAGGGCGACCAGGCGTTGTTCAACGTATTCGCTATTGTCATATTTGCCGGCGCGGCCTTCGCGGCCCTCAATCTCGCTACCCGCATGGTCGAAGCGCAGCGGCGCGAGATCGGCACGTCGATGGCGCTAGGCGTACCGCCCCGCTCGATAGCCGCGCGCCCGCTGCTTGTAGGTCTGCAAATAGGAGTGCTGGGAGTGGTGTTCGGTGTCGGGATCGGCCTGCTTATCGGCAACGCCCTCGGCGGCGTGATCCAGGCATACGCGCAGCTTCCGGTGTTCTTAACCCCTTTTCAGACCGGCATCTTCGCAAGGGCTGCCGCCATCGGGTTCGCGCTCCCGATACTAGCCGTGCTGTGGCCTGTTTATCGCGCCGTGCGGGTCGTGCCCGTGGACGCCATCAGGACGGGCCACCTGGCCGCCCGCGGGGGCGGCATGGCGCCTGCGGTCAGCCGGCTCCCTCTGCCGCTGAGCAGCCTTGGGCGGATGCCCTTTCGTAACTTGCTCCGAGCGCCTCGGCGGACCTTCTTGACGCTCTTCGCGCTGACCGCCGTCATCGCCATCCTGATAAGCGTTGTCGCCATGATGGACTCGTTCGTGTTGACCATCGTGCGCGCGGATGAGGAGTTGATCGGAGACGTGCCCGACCGGCTTAAGGTGGAGCTCGACACCATCTATCCGATCACCTCACCGGAGGTGACCGGCGTCATGGACGGCGGTGCCTTGAGAGTCGCCGAGCCGGAGCTCGTACTCGGTGGTGGGGTGAGCAGCGATGGCAAGACGCAAGACCTCTTACTCCAGTTGGTCGACTTCCAAAGCAATACTTGGCGCCCGACCGCAGTCGAGGGTGAGTTGGCCGTCGATAGGCCCGGGCTTGTTCTCGCCCGCATGGTAGCGGACGAGCTCGGAGTAGACACAGGCGATACTGTCACGCTCACCCACCCGGTGCGGACCGGTGTCAACTCGTTCTCGTTCGAGACGAGGGACATCGAGGTTATCGCTATCCACCCGCATCCGCTCCGGTTCTTCGCCTACCTCGACATCCGCCAGGCGACATGGCTCGGTCTCGACGGTTTCGCCAACGTCATCTCGGGTGCCCCGGCTGCGGGCAAGTCCCTGGATTCCGTCAAGCGAGCGCTTTTCGAGGTGCCCGGCGTTGGAACCGTCAGAGGTCTCACGGAGACCTCCAAGGCGACCCAGGAGTTGCTGGACGAGTTCGCGAGCGTATTCCGCGTGATCCAGGTGTTCGTGTTGGGTCTTGCCTTGCTGATCGCCTTTAACACTGCAAACATCAACACCGACGAGCGTTCGCGGGACCACGCGACCATGTTTGCCTACGGCGTGCCGGTGCGAAGGGTGCTCGGGATCCTGGCGATGGAAGGCTTTGTACTCGGACTCTTGGCCACGGTCCTCGCTATTGGACTGGGTTATGGATTGCTCATATGGATTCTCCGCGTCGTCTTGCCGGACAGCATTCCCCATCTCGGCGTGGACTTGGCCGTAGATCTTCCCGCGATGGCCGTGATTCTGGCAGTCGGAATCGCCGTTATCGCGCTGGTGCCCGCGCTCTCCGTGCGCAAGCTCCGCCGAATGGACGTGCCCGCGACGCTGCGCGTGCTTGAGTAACTGCTGAGGTTTGCAGAAGCAACTTAGGGAAGTGCGAGGAGGAACAGCGATGACTATCGCCGATTTGGATCGCGCCCTCACGGGTGAGCACCGCGTCGCCGCCGACCCCGAAATCTCCTACACCCTGCCGGCGCGCTACTACATCGACGCGGAAATCCTCGAGCGCGAGAAAGAAGCGATCCACTATCGCTCCTGGCAGCCGGTATGTCATGTCAGCGAGCTGTCCGAGACCGGCAGCTACGCAACTTACAGCCTGCTCGACCAGGACATCATGGTCGTGCGCGGCGGCGATTCCGAGCTGCGCGCCTTCTACAACGTGTGCTCCCACCGGGCGCATCAGCTGCTTCAGGGGAGCGGCACCACGAGCACCATCGTCTGTCGCTACCACGCATGGTCGTACCACACCGACGGCAGCCTGCGCACCGCCCGCGGTAGTGAGAACGTCGCCGGCTTCGACCGCGATCTGTTCTGCCTGAAGACGATCCGGCTGGAAGTCTTCGCCGGGCTTGTGTTCGTCAACTTCGATCCCGACGCTCCGCCTCTTGCTGACCAGGCCGCCGATCTGGAGGCCGAAATCCAGGATGTCGTCCCAGGTCTCGAAAGCCTCGTAAAGGTCGCCGAGATGCAGTCCGAGATGAGTTGCAACTGGAAGGTCGCGATCGACAACTACCTCGAGTGCTACCACTGCTCGACAGCCCATCCGGCGTTTTCGAGTCTGGTCGACCTCGACACCTATCGCTCCACGATTTGCGACATTCATTCGAGCCATTTCGCCGGGCGCGTAAGACCCAAAAACAGGGCCTACGAGTTCTCTCCGGACGATCCCGTCCAGCACGCCGCGTTCTGGTACCTGTGGCCGTTCACCGTTATGAACGTCTACCCGGGCCGCCCCATCCTCACCATGACCACCTACGCGCCGCCGGGACCGGGGACCACTCCGGTCCAGTCCACCCGCTACGCCCCCCTAAGAAA
>JAPOVO010000081.1:8370-18190 GCA_026708165.1 Chloroflexota bacterium
TACCTCTTCCCCGGGCCCCCCAACCCCGCACAGGCCACCGACCCGCCAGGGGGGCCGGGAGCCCCCTCGGTACAGTTCAACCGCTACGCCCCCTCGAAGAATCTCGACGAGCAGGACCTAGCGCGGATCGACTACTCCGACAACGTCCTCGCTCCCGAAGACTTCGCGCTATGTGAGTCCGTGCAACGCGGGCTGCGTTCGCGCGGCTACACGCAGGGCCGGTTCATCGTCGACCGCGACCGCACCGAGATCAGCGAACACGCCGTGCACCACTTCCACAGGCTGGTCCAAACGGCCCTCGGCGACTAGACGGAACATGTGCGGCGCGTCGAACGCTCCCCACGGTCGGTACGCCGCATCGTCCTGACCATGCACAAGCGGCGCCGCATAGATGCGCCCGCCGTGGAGTGAGTGCTTGAATTAGTGCGGCCCGAAGAATACGTTTAACGGGCTTAAACAGACAGGAGGGACGTAAGGTGGGTCCAGGGGTGGAAGACGCTAGAGTCTCGATAATTGGTGAAGCGGTAAAAGACTTCGGCAGAATTCAGCGGAACCAGGTCAAGGCTGAGATCAAAGAACTTCCTTCCGTCCTTGGCGAGACGGAATTGCCCGAAAAGCTGGTTCCGTGCAATCTCGGCTTCGGTCTGGGTGTGCTGGTGGCTACGAACCAGAGACTCGTGTACCTAAACAAACGGCCCTTATCCAGAACTCAGATCGAACATTATCGATATGAGGACATCACCGCGATCGAATCCAAGGCCACAAAGCTCATCGGTGGCGAATTGCGGATATCCGTTCTCGGGGAACTGAGGAACTTCACGAACGTCCCCCATAAATTGACAACCGGTTTCGCCGAGCATGTACGAAACAAGGTAAACCAGGAAAACCCGCTTCCCGACCCGCACGATACCGAGCCCGCGCCATCTCCGGAGCCTATCGAATCCATCTACGCAGCGGCCCGGAAGCTAGGTGCCAACTATCAAGCTCGCGTCAAGAAGGAGCTCGACGAGTTGCCCGCGATACTCGGCGAGTTCGAGGTGCCCGAGAAGCTACTTCCAGTCAATGACGGCATGGCTACGGGTCTGTTGGTGGCCACCAACCGGAGGCTCCTGTTTATTGACAAACGGGGATCGTCCGATGCTCGCATTAAGGAATTCCACTACGAAGAGATCACGTCGGTCGAGGCTGGTAGAGCATTGCTTACCGGCGGTGGAATACAGCTCAGCGTCCTGGGAGACGTAACGCTCTTCTCCAACGCCCCCAAGGAGTCGACACCGGCCTTCGCGGATTACGTGCGAATGAAAGCACATCCCCAAATCCGGCCTACGTACCTGGAAGGTGCGGGGTCTCCGCCCTCTTTGAAGCCTGCTGAAGCTCTCTCGGCTGCGGTCCGGGAGCTACGTGCCGACGATCAGGCTACTGTCAAGAAGGAGTTGGACGCGCTGCCCACGATACTCCGCCAAGATGAGCTGCCTGACAAGCTGCTTCCGTGCGCTCGCGGAATGGGCATGGGGCTACTGGTGGCCACGAATCAGAGGCTGGTCTTCATTGACCAACGGGGGTCCTCCGATCCTCGGGTCGAAGAATTCTTGTATGAATACATCACCTCGATCGAGTCCAAAAAGGACCTACTCCGCAACGGGCTACTGACGCTCCACGTGGTGGGAGACGTCGTGGATTTCGCGAGTGGCCCCAAGGACTTGACTCCCGCGTTCGCCGAATACCTGCAAACGAAAGTGCCCCCTGAAAACCTCCTTCCCGAACCGGACGACACGGAGCCTGAACCGTCTCCGGAGCTTGCTGAAGCCATCTCTAAGGCAACCCGGGAACTCGGTGATTACTATCGACGCATCGTCAAGAAAGAGCTCGACGAGCTGCCCTCGATCCTCGGCGAGGGCGAGCTGCCCGAAAAGATGATGGTGGGCTGGTACGACGGCGGGCAAGGTTTACTGGTCGCAACCGGCGAGAGGCTCATTTTCCTCGATAAACGAGGATTCACGGGCCTTCGGGTCGGGTCCTTGGTTTCCAAGAAAATCACTTGGGCCCAACCCAAAACTGGGATGATCACCGGTAGCATTCGAATTCACGCGGCCGGCAACGTGGAGATGATCTCAGGCATCGCCAAAGAGCTCGCGCACCCTTTCGCCAAATTTCTGCGACAAAAGGTGTCCTCCGCCCAGTCCCCGGTATACGTCCAGGCGCCGTCTCCCCCATCTGTAAGCTCCCTCGCCGACGAGCTGAAAAAACTCGCGGAACTCGTCGATATGGGCATCCTGACCAAAGAGGAGTTCGAGCAGCAGAAAGCCAAGCTGCTCGGAAGCTAATCCGCGTCGCCCTTCCGCTGCTCGGAGCATCCTAGCGACGTAACGACCACTACGAGCCTTCGCGCGTGGACTGCGCCTAGGGCGGCAAATCGACTAGCCCGCCATAATCCTCTGATGAATCGCGTTGACCACCGCGTGCGCCGACAGCGCCGCGCCCTCCTGCCAGCCCGGCAGAGAGGTCGTCTGATCGCCCGCGAAGTAGATCGCCCCGTCGGGCACCTTTAGCGCCTCCGGCGCGGCATAGCTCTCCGGCCACGCGCCCTTTTGGAAGGGAGCCTTCGACCAGGCTCGGCTGACCCCCGACTCGATCTCCTGCCCATATCCAGGATGTATGTTCTCTCCGTCGGCAATGGCGACCCGCAGCCGGTCCGGCGGGGACATGTTGGCGAACCTCTCCCCCTGGCCGGGGCGGTCGTCCCAGATGTACGCACCCATGATCACGCCTTTGTCACGGTGGAACCCGTTCGCCGGATACCAGATTTGCGTGATGTCCTGGTTCGTCCACGAGATGCCCCCGTAGATGGCGTGGTCTTCCTCCCAGAATCGGCGGCGCGTCTGAAAACCGATCTTCACCGCCGGAACGAACGTCGTCGACTCTATCGCCGCCTGTGTCTCCGGCGAGAAGTCGTTGGGGATGTCCTTCAGGACCGGCGCCGGGATGGTGCAGATCGCGAAGTCCGCGTCCATCGCCTGTCCGCCGTTGTAGACGATGCGGGTGCCGTTCGGAGTCTTGCGGATCTCCTCGACGACGCTCTGATACTTGATGAGACCGTGCACCCGCTCCTCGAACGCTTTGGCTATCGCGTCCATGCCTCCGACGGGTTGGAACAAGGTGGAGTTCTGGTCGAGGAATTCGCCGAAGTGGAGCTTGTACTCCCAAAAGTCCGACCTCAGCAGCTCGCCAAAGCTCAGCGGATCGTTCGGGACGCCGCCCCCAAGGCCGGCGTTGACCTGCTCGCCGCGAAACCCGCTCCGTGACGAGCCTTTATATAGATGATCGGGGTCCAGGTCTCCGTATTCCACGAGCATGTCGAGGACTCTTCCCTTGTCCTCACCCGAAAGCTCCTCATCCAGGGCCTTGCGATTGATCGCTTTCGCCAGCAACTCGGCAATGTATCCACGCAGGTCGGTGGTCACTCGCCGCCCCACCACGGCGTTGCCGCCAAAAGCGTCAAGATGGTGGAACAACGCCCCGCGGTTATCGTTCAGGAAGATTTCCAGCTCGACGCCGAACTCCTTGCAGTAGCCGAGTATGGTCCGGTGGTGATAGGGAATGCGGGCCGGGCCCAAATTCACGTAGAGGTGGTCCTCGACGTCGAAGTCCACCCACTGCCGGCTGTCGACCTCGCCTATCACGTCCCCGCCGCGGGCGGTCAGGTTCCGCCCTCCGGCGCGAGCCGACGCTTCGAGGATCGTGCAGTCATAGCCCGCTTTGGCAAGCTCGTAGGCTGCCGCCATGCCTGCTATGCCCGCTCCCAGGATCACAACGCGCTTGCCATAGCCGGAGTTGGCCGGCAGATCGGGCGGAGGGGCCGCATTGGCTACGCCCAGTCCCACCAGATCAAGTGCTTCCATGGTCTTGTACACGGCTGCGGCCCCGGCGGCCAACCCCACCGACTTCAAGAATTGACGCTTCGTCATATTCAAGGCCATCGTGCCCTCCCCCAAGCAAGCGAAAAGAACGGCGCTTCCCACTACCACGCTCGCTTCCCTCACCATACCCACACAGTGGCAAGATCGCACTATCAACCTAGGTGAGATCGCCAAATCCAGCCGTCGCGACTCCCCTGAATCTGGAAGAGTCGCATAAGGCGCCTGAAACGCTGGCTGTGGTACTAGACTGGATTCGTTGACTTTGAATCCAGAGCGCTTGGCATACCTCACAGGCAAAGGGAATAACTGGAGATGACATTAGAGTTCGGAATTACCGACCTGGAAGCCCAGCCCATTCTGGGCATCCGCATTGCAACCAAGATGGACGAGACGCTCGGCCAGGTTATGGGGGCGCTGTTCGGCGAGGTCATGGGCTACATAATCGAGAGCGGCCAACCACCCGCGGGAATGCCTCTGGCCATCTACCACAGCATGGGACAAAAGCTCGACGTCGACCTCGAATGCGCGATACCCGTAGCCGCGCCGATGGAAGGCCGGGGCAGAATCACCGCTGGCCAGCTTCCCGCCGGCAAAGCGGCTACGGTAACCCACGTGGGGGCGTACAACCAATTGGGAACTACGTGGGACGCGCTCAGCGAGTGGATGGATTCGCAGGGCCTGGAACCCGCCGAAGCGTCCTGCTGGGAAGTCTACGTAACCGACCCGCGCGCCGAGCCCGATCAGTCAAAGTGGCGCACGGACATCTTCTATCCCATCAAATAGAAATGGTCTCTCTTTTCCGTGATCGACGTTTCGTCATTCCCGACTTGATCGGGAATCCACGGGTTGGGCTTGGGCGAACGCTTCCGAGTAAAGGCAAACGCCGGCGCGTTCACGGCGATCCCTTCCGTTCGTGGTGAGCTTGTCGAACGATGAACGGACACGCGCCAAGCCGCCGCTCTTTCCATCCCCGCTACACTGGAACGTTGACTTTCAACGAACGCTGCAAGGACCCATAACCACCCCAAGGAGCAAAAGCCAATGACACAGGAATTCGAGATCACCGAGTTGGAAGCCCAACCTATAGTCGGCATTCGTCTGACAACCAAGATGGACGAGACGCTCAGCCAGACGATGGGACAGCTGTTCGGCGAGGTGATGGGTTACTTAGGGGAAAGCGGGCAGGCCCCTGCCGGTATGCCCCTCTCGATCTATCACAGCATGGACGAGACCATGCAAGGCAGCGGCGAGGTCGACATGGAATGTGGAATGCCCGTCGCCGCGCCAATGGAAGGCGGCGGCAGGGTCGCCGCCGGCGAACTTCCCGCCTGCAAGGCCGCTACCGCCACCCACATGGGTCCATACGACGACCTCGGGGGGACCTGGATGGCGCTGAGAGGGTGGGTGGAGTCGCAGGGTCTCGAGCCGGTGGGAGCCGCCTGGGAGATTTACGTCACCGATCCGGGCGCCGAGCCTGACCAGTCGAAGTGGCGAACGGATATCTTCATTCCCGTCAAATGAGGACTGGCCGGCCCAATCCGCATACTGCTATACGTCCTTCCTGAAAACATGAGCGAATTCGATGAGCAGAATCGAAGGAGCTTCTGTTGTTTTTCCAGTCTGTTTACCGTCATTCCGGCGAAAGCCGGAATCCAGAGCGATAACGGGGAATCAAGCGCAAGCTGATACCTCCCCCGCACCGCCGCTTGGTCGGCACAGACTACGAAGCTGTATGCTCATATGTCGAAACAAGCCAAGCGGTCGGCTAAGTGGTGGGGTAGATATTGACATAATCCTCCACCTTTGCCGTGAAATACTGATTTAAATCTTCCGAAGACCGCTAACAGGGCAAACGGCCGTCATCAGACACCCCCCTTGTTTTTACACTGGCTCACAGGGTAATGTTTCCTAAAAGTGGGCAAATGCAATAGATTTCACGGCCCATTCCTCCCTCGACTGAGCACTACCTGTGAATGCAGGCTAAAGACCCACTGCGGCTTGTGTACTAGACTCCGACCCAGCCAACTTAGGGCCTTACTATTTACTACCACCCTTCTATCGTCGTTCACCCGCCCCACTCACTGTCACACCGCCACGGCCGCCCCACGAGCCATCACTCAAAATAGAAGTATTCCCCACTTTTCCGACTTAATCGGGCTTCCAGGACCCTAGGCGCGCAGGCAGGCAGAGATGTCGTGGCCGCGCGTCAACCTTCAGGCGTCCGGCGACGGATGATCTTGCAGTGACTTCCCACAGTGCGGACACGTTGTGATTTCCGGTTCGGCAGACTTGCGCTGCTCTAGCTCATCCACGAAGGCAGACCCCAGGATGCCCGCCGGCATGGCGAACAGCCCGATTCCCAGCAGCGCTACGAAGGTGCCCAGCCCCCTCCCCAGCGGCGTGACCGGATACAGGTCGCCGTAGCCCACTGTTGTCAGCGTGACCACACCCCACCACATCGCCGCCGGGACGCTCGAGAACGCCTCGGGCTGCGTCTCCCGCTCGGCCAGGTACATGAAGACCGATGCGAAGAACAGCAGCACGAATCCCACGAATATGGTGGAGAGCAGAACGTCTCGCCGACTTCGCAGCACGTGAGCGACAAGCGACATGGATTCCGAGTAGCGCGCGATCTTCAACAAGCGCAGTAACCGCAAGACCCGCACGAACCGCAAGTCGAGCCCCACGATTAGCGGAATGTAGAACGGGAGGATCGCCAGTAGGTCTGCGATGGCCAGCGGCTGAACCGCAAAGCGTAACCGGCCCCAAAGCGGATGCGAATAGGCCGGGTCCTCGGTGCATGACCACACGCGCGCGACATACTCGACGGTGAAGATCGCAACGGATACGACTTCGAACACCGTGAAGACGCCGCGCGCCGCGCTGGCTATGGGTTCGATCGTTTCGAGCATGATCGCGAATGCGGTGAGCGCAATAATCGCGACAACGGCCAGATCGAAAATCCGGCCCGCGCGATCGCCTTCATCCGCGGTGTTGACAATCTGATGGGCGCGGCGCTTGATCCGGCTATACATCACAAGTTCGCAATGCTGTTTCCATATACGTGACAGACGTTCGAGAGATCGGACGAGTACAAATGATAAGTAATCGGATCGACCGGGATCGAAAACTGCATCTACCATTTCTACCCGCAACCAGGAATTTTGCGACAAAGGAAGGTGCACGACTTTCCCGCTGGCTAAAATGTAAGTTGAATATGCTAGTCGTGACGACCATTACCCGGCACTCCGTCGGCGCCCCCGGGCACTCCTGATGGAGCAGGGTCAAATGGTCGGGGCTGGCCCGATTATCAAACGCAGGATAGAGGCAGTTGGACAGGTACGACGCTAAAGCCATTGAAAGCAAATGGCGCCGTCGGTGGCAGGAAGCCGACGTCTACCGCACCAATACGTTTTCTGGCAAACCCGCCTATTACTGCCTCGTATTCTTCCCCTACCCGTCCGGCGAGGGGCTCAGCGTCGGCCATCTGCGCAACTACATCCCGGTGGACGCCATGGGACGCTACATGCGCATGTCCGGCTACGAAGTACTCCACCCTATGGGATGGGACGCGTTCGGTTTGCCCGCCGAGCAGGACGCCATCGACAAAGGCATCCATCCCGCCGTAAGCACCCGACAATACGCCGCAAACTACAAGCGCCAGCTCACCATGGTCGGATGCGGTTACGACTGGTCGCGGGAGATTAATTCATCCACTCCCGACTACTACAAGTGGACGCAGTGGTTTTTCCTCCTTCTCTATAAGCGAGGTCTCGCCTATCGGGCTCAAGGAATGCAGTGGTGGTGCGAAACCTGCGGCGCGCTGGCCAACGAAGAGGTGCTCTCCGATGGCACCTGCTGGCGAGGGCACTCCGGCATCGAGCGGCGGGCGCTCAACCAGTGGTTCTTCAAGATCACCGAATATGCGGACCGGCTGATCGAGGACCTCTCACTCGTCGACTGGCCGGAAAGAACGAATCGGGCGCAGGTCAACTGGGTCGGGCGCAGCGAGGGCGCCGACGTCGTCTTCAAGACCGACTCCGGCGCCGAACTGACGGTGTTTACCACCAGACCGGACACGCTGTTTGGTGCGACCTTCATTGTTCTCGCGCCCGATCTTCCTCTTCTGCCCGTTTTGTCGACCGCGGACCGCCGTACCGAAGTCGAAGATTACGTGCGCCGCGCCGCCGGTGTGTCCGAAATCGAGCGCGCGGCAGTTGGGGGTGAGAAGTCGGGTGTATTCACGGGATCGTATGCGGTCAACCCTGTCAACGGCGAACGCATCCCTATCTGGATTTCGGACTACGTGCTGATCTCCTACGGCACCGGCGCGATAATGGCCGTCCCCGCGCACGACGAGCGCGACTTCGAGTTCGCCCGCAAATACGATCTGCCCATCCGCGTGGTCGTAGCTCCGGACGGGTGGGACGGCAAAGACCTGGATGAGGCCTTCATCGGCCACGGAACCATGTTCAACTCGCCTCCGCACGACGGGCTGACCTCGGAGGACGGTGGAGACGGGATCGTTGCCGATCTCGAGCGGAACGGCCTCGGAAAGCGGACCGTTGCTTACCGGATGCGCGACTGGCTGATCTCCCGCCAGCGTTATTGGGGATGTCCTATACCCATAGTGCATTGCGACGCATGCGGGGAAGTCCCGGTTCCCGAAAACGACCTGCCCGTGCTCTTGCCCCATCTGGAGGACTTCGTTCCCCAGCAGGCCCACCGGTCACCGCTCGTATCCATCGATGACTGGGTCAACACGACCTGCCCAAGCTGCGGAAGCTCCGCCAGGCGCGAGACCGATACCTTGGGCGGCTTTGCGTGCTCGTCGTGGTACTACCTCAGATTCATAAGCCCTCACTTCTCCGAAGGACCGTTCGACCGCGAGGCTGCCGAGCGCTGGATGCCTGTTGACCTCTACGTGGGCGGAGCCGAGCACCAGGTCATGCACCTGCTGTTCGCGCGGTTCTGGTTCAAGGTCATGTATGACGCCGGACTCATTCCCTATAAAGAACCCTTCGGCGCGTTGAGGCATCAGGGCATGTTGCTGGCCGAGGACGGCTGGCTGAACGTCGCCGACGCCCGCATCACCGGCGAGTCGGCTGTAGCGCGAACGGCGGACGGCGTTCGCGTGTACGAAAAGCCCGATGCGACTTCGCGAATGTTGTACACTGCTCCGCCGAAGGCCGAGCTGGAGGTCAAACCCGAGCGCTCCACGGTCAACGGAGCCGAATGGGCCGCGGTGCGCAGCGGCAAGATGTCCAAGTCGATGGGTAACGTGGTGACGCCGGACGCCATAGTCGAGCGATACGGGGCGGACTGTCTCAGGGGCTACGAGATGTTCATGGCCCCCATCGAGGGAACGCTGCCCTGGAGCGAGAACGGACTCGCGGGCTTGCAGCGCTTCTATCAGCGGCTCTGGGACTTGGTGCTCTACGACGGCGGCGACCGTCGAGCGGCCAACGGCCAGGTTCCGCCGTCCGAAGCGCAGCGGCGGGCGGTCCGAATCATCCACAAGGCCGTCAAGCGATGCACCGAGGACATCTCCCGGCTTCGTTTCAACACGATGATCGCCAACGGGCTGATGGAGACGGTGAACGACCTCTATTCCGTCTGGTCCGAAGATCTCGGTCAGTCGGAGTTGGGACGCGACATCAAGGAAAAGTTGATCCTCTTGCTCGCGCCGATCGCGCCGCATCTGGCCGAGGAATTGTGGGAACGCACCGGACGACAGGGATTCGTTGCGCTAGCCTCGTGGCCCGAGTTCGACGAAAAGCTCGCGACCGAGGAGACCATTACGTTGGTCGTCCAGGTAAACGGCAAGGTCCGTGACAGGCTCAATGTCGAACGCGGCATAACCGAGGATCGGGCCAAGGAACTGGCGGTGTCCAGCCCTGGGG
>JAPOVO010000028.1 GCA_026708165.1 Chloroflexota bacterium
TGTAGAGAAGGTGCCTCGATCCGTCGAGCCCAGGCCCGACTTTTTCCACGGGCTGCTAGGGCATTCCACATGGGTTTGGTTAGACCGCCCGGATAGGAACGATCCCGAAAGTCGTCGAGCACTAGTCCGGCATGTTCGACGATACACGGCACCTTGACGATTTCGTACGCCCGAACGACTTCATGTTTCACGATTAGCTCGAGCTGGATTTCCAGACGCTCGTCAATAGAGTTTGTTCGAATGTCGAGATCGAACACGTCCCCGACAAGCTGGCCGTCGCCAAGATGACATTTGTTGAGGACGATGTCGATTTTCTTCCCGTTTATGGGCACTGGAGGTGACGTATACTAGGTTGCGCTTCATAATGGATCCCCCGTGAGCTCGCGTAGCACGGCCGCAGTCTCGCCCGCGAGGTCGCCACCGCTTACGCCAATCACCTCGATGTTCCTGGCTCTGTATAGTCGGGTTTCGAAGTCCGATGGATCTGCAACAACGATGTACGCTCTCCGGCCGGCCGGGTTGGCCGCCAATTTGTCGAGGCGTTCATTGACGAGGCGGAACAGGTAGGCGACGTTAGGGTCGCGAAAACTGTATCCCAAGAAGAGGACTGCTCGACCGAGAACGTCGGACAGTAGCCGGAAGTCCATCGCGGTTCGGAAAGCGAGACGCTTTTCGTAGTCAGACTCGGTAACGACCATGCGGCTTGGGTGATTTAGATCGCCGTGGAACTTGACAACCTGAGGTCGAGAAGACGGAACGCCGGTGAGGTGAGTTTCAAGCGCAACGGTGTCCGCGGCCCGGCCAGCGAGCCGCAGCGCGCGTTCAAGGAAATCGTCGTAGTTGGTGGTGTAATAGTGCTGGCAAAGGGTGAGATTGGCCAAGGCGTCGAGAACCGGCGACCGCCGAATCGCGTCGTCGGGTGCCTGCATGTTGGCGACGAGCCAATTTGTGAGTGGAGCGATGTCTTCGCGCACTAGGCGGAAGTACTCGAGCACTTGAAGGTCCGTTCCTCGCGTGCGAAGTAAGTCGGGTTGCTCGAAACCCAATTGTCTAGCTGCTTGATCTACCATCTCGCGCCACGAGGGTCCGCGGTATTTGCGGCCGGCGGATTCCCATTGGACGGACCTGGACACGCCAGCGCCTACAAAGGGGAGGATGCGGCCGCTGGAATACAGCTGTGGGAGTTCACGCGGGATGGTCATGGCTCGGTTTGCGGGCAATGAGGCGCGTCATGGAGTGCGTATGGGGGATTCCGTTGTGAGGGTGTGTCTCATTCAGGTCAGTGTCTGTTGAGTGGTCAAGGGCCCACGTGGAATAGAGCCGGACGTAGTCATCGTGAGCCAAAAGGGTAGGAACGAAGCCGGGATGGGCGCGCAGATCCTGATGGCGCGAATTGAACGCACAAACGACGTTGAAGCCGCCGGCGATCGTAGCGTGCTGGATATCGGCGACAACGCGGAGGACCTGCGATTCGGATGTTAGGCAGTGAAGCAATCCGTAGGCGAGAATGACGTCGTAGGCATTGGGCAGCAATTCAATCTCCCGGATGTCGGCGTGCTGCCAGTGGATGTTGGAGACACGTGGCCACGCCGCAACGGCGTTGCGGAGCGCGAGACGAGAGGCGTCAATGGCGAGTACATTGGCTCCCCGCTTCGCCGCGAACGCGGCGTTCTTGCCTTCGCCGCACCCGAGGTCAAGTACAGAGAGGTCCTGCCATGAAGGAAGAAGCCTAGTGAGTTCGGAAACCAATCGGCCCGGCCGGCGACCCCAGAAGCAGGGACAAAGGGCGTATCCGGCGTCATAGGGGAGAGGCATGGTGAGCATCGTTCCACGTGCATAGAAGCGGTCTGGGAGACCGGGGCGCGGGCGAGTCGGTCTGTGAGAGCACCGGAGAGTCGGGTGAGAAGGACGGTGTCCGACCGTGGGCCGAAGACGGGAAGTGGGCCTCGGGCCACCTAGCAGCCCGTGGAAAAAGTCGGGCCTGGGCTCGACGGATCGAGGCACCTTC
>JAPOVO010000205.1 GCA_026708165.1 Chloroflexota bacterium
GGGCTTCAGCGTGGGGGGCGTGGGCCAGATGCTCGTCTCCGGTCGGTGGGCCGAAGTGGCTCGGTCTGAGCCAGCGGACCAAGGAGGGGAAGGAACGCACGCCGTGAATCTCGTGGCCTCCGTCGTGCAGGTCTAACTCCACCTGTTCGAGGAAGTCTGCTTTCCTGTAGACCTCTCGGACTTTCGCAAACTCCGACTCAACCATGGGCCAGTGGCAAGACCCGTCTCGCCTGCCCGCCTCGATGAGCAGTGGCCGGGGGCATATAAGCGTCGCGAGCTCCACGTCGGTGAAATCGAGCATTCCGTGGATGTCTTTATCTAATTCCTCGGTGTCGATGTAGGCCGTGTAGTCGCTCCCGCCTGAAACGACCATTTTGGGCGTGCGGTCGTTAAAGTAGGCGCACACCACCGATGCCGCGATGCGTGTATCGCAGGCGGTCGCGTATAAGGTGGTCATCCCGCCCTGGGAAATGCCGTACATGCCGATTCGCCTTGGGTCGACCTCGGGCAGTGTTTGCAGATAGTCGATCACGCGGCTGGTCTGAAAAACGTCCATGCCAAGTAACGTCTCACCAATCAGCATCGCCTTGCGGTGCACCTGCGATCTCGGTTCTCGAAAGCTCAGGTTTTTATGGGCAAACACCACGTAACCGCGCCGCGCCAGTTCAAGTCCGTAGGCGTGATAGACGGACTCGGGCGAGCGTAGCCCCATGACGGTTTCAGGGGCGCTGACGTAGCCGTGCTGCGCCATAACTGCCGCGGTCGGAAGCTCCACATGCTTGGGAATCGCCAGAATTCCCCGCAACCTCACTCCCGGCAGAACGTCAAACTCGACTGAATAGCCTGTGCAGAAACTTGCTTCAAAAAGGTCTTCGCAGTGGGGTCGCAGCTCCAGCTTCCAGTCGGGAAAACCGCCAAGCATGTCGATAAGTCGTGACCGGTTGCGGTTCGACGATTCGCCAATGGCGTCTTTGCACGGGCCATTCTCATCCCAGCGCCGCTTTCGCTCGGCTCCGTAGCCCAGAACCGCCGACTGGAGATACCGGTCGAACTCCTCGTATATCTCCTGGGAGCTACGTTCCATCTCTCTGCGGAAGTTTGGCTGCATGGTTGGTCCGATCAAAGCTCCGGCTCGTGCGGGTTTAGGCGGCTATAAGTGGCAAGCGCCTGGTTCGATCACGACGGCGGCTGCGCGACGCTGTATCCGGCCTCTCCCTCCCGCACGACGATCGTCGAACGGGATGGCACGTCCCGCAAGACGATCACCTCACCGGAAACGGGCCACGATATCGTCACTGTATCGACAGTGCTCTCGTGCGCCCCGAGGCCGAAGTGGGCCACAAGCTCGCTCTGACCGAGAAAGTGGCTGCTGACGCCCAACTGACGTATCTGACTCTTTCCGCCGGTTTTGGGAGTGACCTCGATTTTCGCTCCTATCGGGGTGCTGTTCGATTTGTCGTCGACCAGGCGGATGCTCAGCCACGAATTCGTGTTGCCTCCGTCATTGCGATAGAGACTGGGCGGTCCCGCGTTGTTGACTATGAAGAGGTCCAGGTCGCCGTCGTCGTCGTAGTCGAGGGCAATCAGTCCCTTGGCGGCGCTTCTTTGGTCCAACCCGACTCCGCGGGCTATCTCGATCATGCCGCCGTTTCCGTCGTTCTGCCATAGCCGGGGGTAATCAAGCTCGGACTCAGACAGGTCGTCGGAATGATGCATCCCGCCGACCATCGCCAGGTCCAAGTCGCCGTCGTTGTCGTAGTCGAGGAAAACAGCGCCCCAGCCCCATCCTCCATTCCGCACTCCGGCGCCGTCCGTAACGTCCGAAAACAACCGTCCTCCGTCGTTCCTGTAGAGCCGGTTTCCGGTTGCCTTGCGGACATCGCAGTGCTCGCCTTCGCAGAGGTCGAACTCCGCGTAGATGGCCGTGACAAACCAGTCGAGATCGCCGTCTCCGTCATAGTCGCCAAAGGTCGTGCCCATGCCGCTCTTGTCGGTGCCGACCCTTGCG